>JBLNDH010000611.1:0-4803 GCA_050261455.1 Bacillota bacterium | reverse complement strand
CTGCTCGACATCACCTTCCTGCTCTTCTTGCCCCTGCTCGCCTGGCTCATCGCCGCCCAGATCGGTCAGTTCGCCGCCGCCCTCGGCCTCCCCATCGACACCACCGCTCTCCAACACAGCGGCATCCGCTATCTCCTCGGCCTGATCATCGCCATCGCTCTGTTCGTCAGCGTCGTCATTCATGAGCTCGGCCACTCCGTCATCGCCCGCCTCTACCACGTCCCCGTTAAAAGCATCACCCTCTGGCTCTTGGGCGGCATGGCTCAGTTCGAACAAATGCCCCGCCAACGCGGTGCCGAAGCGGTCATCGCCATCGCCGGCCCTATCACCAGCTTTCTCCTCGCCGGCCTCTTCTGGATTCTCTACCATCTCTCCCCCACCACCTGGCCCGCCTGGACTCTGACCCTGGCCTATATCGCCGAGATGAATTTCGTCCTGGCCGTCTTCAATCTTCTCCCCGCCATGCCCCTCGACGGCGGCCGCGTCCTCCGCTCCCTCCTGGCCCTCCGCCTCCCCTACCTCCGCGCCACCCAAGCCGCCGCCAACATCAGCAAAGGTCTCGCCATCCTCCTCGGCCTGCTTGGTCTGATGATCAACCCCTGGCTCATCCTGATCGCCTTCTTCATCTACATCGCCGTCAACGCCGAAACCCAGCAAACCCTGGTCGCCGACCTGCTCCATGGCATCGGCGTCCGCGACCTGATGACCCGCGACGTCAAAACCGTCACCCCCGATCTCACCATCGATGAGCTCACCGAACGTATGATCCAGGATCACGTCATGGGCTACCCCGTCGTTGATGGCCAACTTCTCGGCATCGTCACCCTGCGCGATATCCAGCAAGCCGACCCCACCTCCCGCGTCGAACAGATCATGTCCCGCAACCCCATCACCATCCCCCAAGACAGTTCCGCCCTCGACGCCCTTCATCGCATGAGCCAAAACGACTTCGGCCGCCTCATCGTCACCGGCCCCGCCGGCGACATGGTCGGCATCATCACCAAAACCGACCTCATGCGCGCCCTCCAACTCCGCATGGCGGGCCTGCTCACCCATCACCACCCCACCCCCCTCACCCCCGCCCCAACCGCCTGAATCAACGCCCGCCCTTCCCCCTCTTTCTCCCTCGCCCGGTACTCCGGGAGAGGGTTCAACGCCAGGTGTAAACTCCAACAGATGATGCGATACCCGACTAACGCCCAGGGAACTTGTTCCCTGGGTTCCCTTCAATTGACAATTGTCAATTTTCAATTGTCAATTAATAACTACACGCTCTCCTCTTTCACCCCTGCTCCCTTCCCTCTCCTCCCTTCGAAACTCCCGCCTCCCGATCCACCCCCACCATCCTCGCCAATTCCGCCACCAGCCGCGAGTCATCGCACAACTTGCCTTGGACGATGTACAGCTGCCGCGCAGGCGAAATCGCCGCCACGGACAAACTCGTGTCCGGATTGCATTGAAAGAGGACACGAAATCCGTGCCGCCTGATCCGTTCGATCGTCGCTCGGGTTGCCTTGTCCATGGACCATTCTAGGCCCCAATCTCAATGCATATCCGCTCCCTAAAGCCCACGGCAGTGCCGTGGGAAATTCGACTCCCCCACCGACAAACAAGAACACTGCCGACCGTCGCTCTACAACGGTCGGCAGTGTTCTCTTGTCCTCCGCCAGCCATTAGCCAAAGCGGAAAGACCGCAAATGCCCCACGAACGGGCAAGATCCCTTTCGCTATCCTGCCAGGCCGTATTCTGGTGCTGCCAGATCGCTCACCCGATCTTTCCCCTTGGTATAGAAGAACAGATCCGCCCCCGCACCGCTGGTCAGCGTATCGATCTCCTGATCGCTGAAGATCGTTTTGGCGGTCAGCCACACCCCACCGTTGTCCCCGCCCTTGCCACCCGTCAGGTGCGTCACACGCTTCGCGTACGCTACGTCGCGGCTGGTCCACTCGGCCATGAGCTTGCCCAGGAAGATAGGATCAACCTCGTAGCCGGTGCTCCCGGCCAGCAGGATGTCATCCCCGCTGCCGCCATCCAGGTTGTCGGCGCCGGCGCCACCGGTCAACAGATCCAGGCCGCCCATGCCCTTCAGGACGTCCTTGCCCGCTTCGCCAAGCAGAATGTCATTCCCCGACCCGCCGATCAACGTGTCGTTCCCGTTGCCGCCATGAATCTCAGTCCGAAGCGTCAGACGCGAGTCGATGCTGATGGCGTCATTCCCGCCGCGTCCGAACACGCGAATCGATCCTGTCGGCCTGAAAACGCCGATCGTCGCCCTGTCAATCAGCACCTTCACCCGATCCCCCTTGAACGGCAGCAACTGAATGGAGTTGGCTGCATTCGTCCCCACCACACGCAGCGACGTCTTACTCGCATTAACCGGGTCCGTCTCCAACGCGACCGGTAGAATCGTGATCGTGTACGTCTGCGCTGGCCCGATGGCGCCTTCCTTGTCTTTCGCCCAAATCTGCACGTTGTAGGTTCCCGCGTCAGCAAACGCATGATTCACCGACGACACACCCGCCGCCACCGTCTGCACCGCCGAGCCATCTCTCCAGTTGATCACATAGGTGAACCCCGCCGCCTTATCAGCCGGCGACGGATCGTTTGCAGTTAGCGTCAGGCGGTAATTCTGCCCGATCCATCCCTGCGTGGCGCCGCTAACCGTTGCGACCGGCACCACATTACCCACAACCACCGACAGCGTTCCGTTGCGCGTCGCTCCGGACGTATGCGTTGCCACCACCGCCACGGAATTATTCCCATTATCCGGATAGTTGTGGTTGAGCGAAAATGTCCCGGTTGAACCGAGCGTCAGCGTCTGCGGACCGTTCCCATCACCGTAGTCCGCCGTCACGGTCCAACCATTAGTCTCCGTTATGCCCAGCGATACCGTCCGCGTCATCGTCCCCCCTTCGTTCATTCGCACTTCCGCCCCCAGGGACAGCGTCGGCGGCAAGACCGTTATCGTGAACGTCTTGGCGGAACTTACCCCACCATTCTTGTCGTTTGCCCGGACCTCGATGGTGTAAGTCCCCGCCGTCGTATACACATGGGTCACATTGCTGCTCGGATCCCCCCGCGCAATCGTCTGTACCGCCGAGCCATCCTTCCAGTCGATCGTATAGCCAAATCCAGCATCTTTGTCGACCGTCGATGGATCGGTTGCCGACAAGTTGACCCCAACACCTTGCTCCACGATCGTCCACGCAACCCCCGAGGTGCTCGAAACCGTCGCCGTCGGCGCAACGTTCCTCACCGTCAGCGCCAAGCTGTCGGTAAGCGTCACCCCCGACGTGTGGCGAGCCTCCACCGCGATCGTGGATGCCCCATCGTCAGTGGGCTGCATGCGAAGTACGAAGGTGCCGTCGGCGTTGAACTCAACCGGCTGGGCGCCTTGGCCGTAGTCCACCGTTACCGTCCACCCGTCGGTCGGCACGCCCAGCGACAGCGTCCGCGTATACACGCTGCCTTCGTTCATCGTCGTGTCGGCCCCAACGTCAAGACCACCAACGGTCGCCGTGCCATGCACGATCGCCCGCGCTCCGTTGTTGCCCTTCACCGTCACCAGGATCGGGTACACCCCGCGACGCGCATATTGCGGGGTTCCGCTTATGGTGTACGTGCCATCTTCCCCCCGCGTGATGCTGCCCGCGGTAATGCCCTGGCCCCCCTTAGCCGTCGGCCCGTCGCCCCAGTTGATCTCCGCCGTGAAATCGCCAGCCACCCCGCTCACATCCGCATCGGTGAAGGTGGCAACCGCGTACGCCCCCACCGGCCCGGTCTTCGCCACAAAGGAATTCGCCTGCGGACCCGTGATCGCCTCATCGCCCACGCCGATCCGAATGACCTGTTTGTCAAAGTAATCGATCCCATTCGGATTCTGTTGCCGCCAATACAGCGGATCCTCCCCCGCATAATCGGTAACGCCCACCGTCACATCCAGGAAGCCGCTGAAACTCGTCGGCGGCGTGATCGTCAACAAATTGCCCTCGATCTTCCACGGCGCACCCCCGTTCAACTGCGGGGAATAGGCCCATACATAGCTGGCCACATTCGTCAGATTCACCGTCGGCACCGTAATCGTGACCGGCGTATCGATCGGCGTCACCACGTCGGACAACGACCCCAGGATCGGCTGGATGCGCCCGGTGGTATCGGCCCCCGTCTGAACCTGGAACGTCCGCGTAGTGCTCCCGCCAGTCGCGTCCGTCGCCATCACCGTAATCGTCGCCGAGCCGGTCGCCCCCGCCGCCGCTTTCAGCGTGATCACCGCATCGGTTTTGTCGTCAATCAGCTCGGCCTTGGTGATCGTCACCGGCGCGGTCGGCCTGTTTGTGGTGGGATCGACGGAGACGGCCTGGATCCTGTCGAATACCGATGAGCCCCGCACAAGCTGCCCAAAAATCGTGTGCTGGAAATCCAGGTGCCGCTGCGGACCCGCGGTGATGAAGAACTGCGACCCGTTGGTATCGTCGGTCGTTTTGGCCATCGCCAACTGATATTTCCCCGTGAACAGCGCCGACGAGTTGAATTCGTCATCAAACTCCAAAGCCTCCCCGGGCCCGCCCGCGCCGTTGCCCGCCGGATCACCTCCCTGGATCATGAAATCCTTGATGATCCGATGGAACGTCAGCCCATCGTAATACCCCGCCTGCACCAAGCCGGCGATGGTATCGACCGTGTGTGGCGCCACGTCGCGGAGCAGTTCGAACACCATCGGGTCGCTGTACCCGGAAACCGTCAGCTTCAGAAACGGATTCCCCGTATGCAATTCCACCGAGATATCCGGATTGCTGCTCGTC
>JBLNDH010000610.1:0-8308 GCA_050261455.1 Bacillota bacterium | reverse complement strand
TGGGCATGGCGGCACTGAGCACCTGCTTTTCCAGCTGTCCCGTCTGCTCTTGCGGATCCAGGGCCGGCTTGTCGCTGCTCTTCGGTTCCGCCTTGGGCGATTCCTCTGCCTTGGGCGTCTTCTCTTCTGCCTTTGGCGCCGCCTCGGCTGCGGGTTCAACTGGTGCCGCGGCCTTCGCGACGGTCGGTGCTTCGGCAGGCGCAGCTTCTGCGGAAGTCGCACCCTGTGCGGGGCTGGCTATCGGCTCCGAAGCACTCGCCTCCACGGGCGATGGCGTCGGAGCCGCGGGGGCATCGGCTGAAGGCGCTGCAACCGGGGACCCCGTGGCTGATGCTGATGCTGCGGGTTGGGCAACCGCCGGCGCTGACTCTTGGGGGGACGATGTGCCTTCCGCCGTCAGTTGCGTGAACAGATCGTCCAGCTGCTGGTCCATCGGCGCATCAGAAGCCGGGGCGGGCGTTTCACTGGTCTTGGCAGATTCGGCTGCGGCAGGTGTTTCATTGGGTTGGGCAGGTACTGCGGGGGCAGCGGGTGATTCTGCAGGCGAAGCGGTCAGCTCCGCGAACAGGTCATCCAACTGCTGATCCATCGATGCTCCAGAGGCCGGGGCGGGCGGTTCGCTGGTCTTGGCAGACTCGGTTGCGGCAGGCGAATCGCTTGCTTGGGCCGGTCCGGCGAAAGCAGCAGTGGGCTCTGCCGGCGAAGCCGTCAACTCCGCAAACAGGGCATCCAGTTGCTGGTCCATCGGCGCTTCAGCGGCCGGGGTAGGCGTTTCGCTCGTTTTGGCAGGTGCTGCCGCAGCGGGTGGTTCGTTTTGTTGAGCGGATTCGGCGGGGGCTGCGGGTGGCTCAGCCGGCGAGGCGTTCAGTTCGGCAAACAGGGCATCCAACTGCTTGGCCGTATCGGGATCCGCCTCGTCCAAGGCACGGGCGACTTCCTTGGGATCTTCGGCCACAGCCGGAACGGCAGGTATATTGGCTTGTTCCGCTTTCTGTTCTGGGGCAGGAGCAGCCGGTTGTTGGGGTGGGATCGCCGCGTCCGATGCGTTCGGGGGCGAAGAGGGCTCTGTCTGGCGGGGCTGTTCCAGTTCCGCCTCGGCCAGGAGGCGGTCCACTTCCTCGCCGGCCATTTGAGCCAATAGGTCATCGGCGCTCGGCGTTTTGTCGAGCGGTTCCTGACCTAGAGGATCGGGCAGGTCCACTGCGGCCTGTCCCATGGCGGCTCATTCCGAGTCCTGCCGGCAGAGCGAGATGAGCCCGCCGACGACGGCGCGACTCCATCGCCCTTATCGGACGACTGGCATCTTAACTTTCGTGCCAACCGCCAGCAATTCAAGTGATAACCGCAAAGCGTCCTTGGCGTTTGGGCAAGCTGGCCGGATAATCGCGCCATGCGGCGTATCCACTTGGCCCAAATCCAACCCGGCCCGATGATCCTGCCTCCAGACCAGGCCCATCACCTGCGTGACGTTCTGCGCCTTACCGAAGGCGATGCCATCGAGGTTTTCGATGATATCGGCCACACGGCGCAGGCGATTATCGCCCGTGCCACCCCGACCGAAGTTGTGGTCGAGGTTGAGACGGTGCAATCGGCGCCGCCAGCAGCATTGAGCTGGATCATCGCCTCGGCGATTCCCAAGGGATCCCGCGTGGATTGGATGATCGAAAAGCTCAGCGAATTGGGCACGGCGGGGTTCATCCCGCTGGCTGCCGCCCGCAGCGTGGTTCTGCCGGAAGGCACATCCAAGCGGCAGCGGTGGGTCCGTCTGGCAGCGGAAGCGGCCAAGCAATCACACCGCACGGGCGTCATGCAGATCGAGGAACTGGCATCCGTGGATCAATTGCTTGCGCGACATCCTGCCCCGGCGTGGTACTTTTCGACAGCCCCCTCGGCCATCCCGCTTGCGCGAGCCGCGGAGCAGTTGATTCAGCCCCGCAGACAGAGCGGGCAATCGTTGCATCTGCTGATTGGGCCTGAGGGTGGCTGGACGGATGCGGAAATCGAGCTCTTCCGAAAAGCGGGCTTGACGCCTGTCTCACTCGGGGCGACCATCCTGCGCATAGAGACTGCGGCAGTTGCTGCCGCGGCGGTCGCGGCGGCGGTGCTTGCCCCGTCCATGGCAATGCGGCCCCAAACCCCATAAGATTCTCTCGCTGGGTGAACAGGGAAGATCAAGTGAGCCAGTATCCGTATCCATCGCCTTACCAGCCGCCTAACCCTTCCTACGGCTCATACCTGTATGCGTGGGAGGAGTATCACGAGTTGGTTTTGCCTGCCCGGCGGGCCAGCACATTGATGTTTATCCTTGGGGCTTTGGGAGTCATCGCCGGCTTGAGTTGTCTTGGCATGCGGGCGATCGTCCCGTGGAATAACCTGCCTCCGGAATTGGCGCGGTCATTCGAGCAATTTGAAGCACAGACGCATATGTCGCCGGCGACATTCATCGCAGGAGCCGCGCTGACGGTGGGCGTTCCCTCGCTGCTTTTAATTGTCCTTGGATTCTTCGTACGCCGGGCCAGCAGGATCGCGATTTATCTCTCGGCGGGGCTGGTAGTCCTGATTCTCCTCGTGCTGACGCTCAATATTCTTCGGGGCCTGACCGATATCGTTCGGGTGCCGCAGGCGGCCCACCAGGCTCTTCTGGGGACGTGCACGGTTCTGGTTCCAACGGTTCTGTTCGGTCTGCTGCTAACTTGGCTGGCGCAGGCGGCCCGGAGCAGCGGTGCGTTACAGGAGGCCAGGGACCGGTACCAGACGCAGTATTGGCAGTATCTGCAACAACATCAGCAATATGGCCAGCCGTATGGGTCGCCGTATCCGATGCAGCCGCCACCGGCACCCCTCGTTCGGCCCCCGGCGGTGATGCCGCCGCCCCCGGCTCCACATACGCCGACCCCGCCACCGCCGCCGGAACAACCCAATCCGTAACTATCGAGACGATCCGGGTCGTCGCTTACGCTCCGAACCCGGCGTGGAGACAATGAAACAGGGTTTGCGCAGGACCTATCGATCGGTTTTGCGTGTATTGCCCCACTTTTGGCGTGTTGGGGACTTGCGACATCGACGATAATTCCGGGTTGATGTCGACGCAAAATCCAGAGACTCACGATCATTCGGCAGAGCCTCAGATCCCCAGGACGCCGCCCGTGGCGTTGCGGGGACGGTACCTGGAGCTGAGCTGGTCGTATCTGTACTGGTGTGCCGGGATGCTCCTGTGGTCCCTGTTGTGCGTTGGCTACTTCATCCTCACCTGGCAAGTCACCGAGATCTTCATCGGCTTGGCGCTGGGGGGGCTGCTGATCGTCATGATCATCTTCCCGGCGATCTCGTTCGGGCGGGAAACCTGGTACAAGCGGCTGGCGTGGATCACGGTGCTGAGCACACTCTTTGCGTTGCTCTTTGTCTATCCGTTGATCGTTATTGCGATGGGCATCTGGCAGCGGATCAGCGAGGATCGGTATCTTCCGTTTCCCAGCTTCAATGACAGTTGGCATCTGGTTCTGAGCATCCTGACAATCGGGATGAGCGTGTGGACGGTGCGGGTGATGGTGAGGGCGATCGGGTTGGTGAAGCAGTTGTGTCGGGGGGAGTACGCGTCGTGAGTAGGCGAAGCCAGCTCCACACGGATGAAATGCATGGGCGGGCCGCCCAATGCCACGTTCTGCCGCAGATAAACGCGGATGGACGCAGATGGAGAGCGCACGGGCGAGACGCCCCGTGCTACGGTTGGCGAAGAAGCGGTTATGTCTCGTGGTAAAAGAAAACCCAGGGAGCTCGCTCCCTGGGTGTTGGGGGTGTCCTTACGTTGTCGCTACGATCAGAGGAGACTGAGGGAGCGGGGGAAGTAGTCTTGCTTCATGGCTTTCTTGGCCAGGGAGAGGGTTTCTTCGGCGACGGCGTTGGCGTTTTTGGTGCCTTGGCGCAGGGCGGCAATGACGTCGTCGGGACGCTCCTCGTAATGCTTGCGGCGTTTGCGGATGGGGTCGATGAGGGTGTTGAGAATCTCGACCAGTTTGCGCTTCAGGACGACGTCGCCCACTTTGCCTTTACGGTAGAGGTCTTCCTGCTCGGCAACCCATTGTTTGTCGGGGTTGAAGGTCTCGTGGAAGATCCAGAGGGGATTGTTCTCAACCGTGCCGGGGTCGGTGGCGCGAATGCGCTTGGGGTCGGTGTACATGCCCATGACCTTTTTCTGCACGGTGTCGGCGTTGTCGGAGAGGAAGATGGCGTTGTTGAGCGATTTGCTCATCTTCAGGAGGTTGCCATCGGGGCCGGGAGCGCCGAGGCCGACGAGACGTTTCACGCGGCCGAGCTTGGGTTCGATGATGGGGAAGAGGCCGCCGGCTTTGAGGTAGTCCTTGTCTTCGGTCTGGGGATCCACGCCACAGTAGATCTGGTTGAAGCGGCGAGCGACTTCGCGGGTCAGTTCCAGATGCGGAAGCTGATCCTCGCCGACGGGAACGAGTTGCGGACGGAAGGCGAGGATGTCGGCGGTCTGCCCGACGGCGTAGAGGGGGAAGCCGAAGGGGTAGTTGTCGCCGAGACCCTTGTCGCGGATTTCATCCTTGAGGGTGGGGTTGCGCATCACCCGGTTGAACGGCAGGAGCATGGCGAAGAAGAAGGTCAGCTCATCGATGGCTGGCACTTCGCTCTGGATGAACATGTTACTCTTGTTCGGGTCGATGCCACAGGCGAGGTAATCGGTGGCGATTTCGATGACGCTCTGACGAATGTCGGCTGGGCGTTCGGCGCGAGTGGTGAAGGCGTGCTTGTTGGCAATGATGAAGTAACAATCGTACTGGTCCTGAAGGGCCAGGCGGTTTTCAACGCTGCCGACGTAGTGACCCAGATGAAGTTTTCCGGTTGGCGTATCGCCAGTGAGAATACGGGGTTTGGTGGTCGAACTCATAGGGAGAAAGTTATACTCGCCGAGGGCGTTGGCTGCGAGGGGGAGGGGAGGAAGTCAGTAGTTGGTGGTTGGTAGTAGTCAGAAGGCGGAGAAGCGGGATTGGGGCCGCGAAACCGCAAGCGTTGCGGGAGACGGGACGGCAGAGGGGCGGGCGAAATGGGGGAAAGATCCGGGCCATCGCTGCGCTCTGAACCCGGCGTGATGAGACTTGGGCACGTCTGCTGTTGGGATCATTCCAGTTCGTGGCCGCAGCGGGCACAGTAGTTGGCGAAGGGAGGGTAGACGCCGCCGCAGCGGGGGCAGGAGCGGTCACGCATGTGGGGCTCATGGCGACGATGGCTGGATGAGGCGATAACGATGATGAAGATGAAGATCGCCATCAGGAACAGCGGCCAGGGTCCTAAGAACGTGATGTCCATTGAGTCTCCGTGTGGCCTAATCGCATCATCGTCGGGCAAAATCTACCGTCAGATATTATAAGTCGGGTCGTTATCGGGAACATCCGGGCAAATCAGGGGGACAGGGGTCAGGGGTCAGGTTGGCGCGTTGACATTTTGGGTCCGCAAGACCGCAAGCGAACATTGAGATCGGACAGCGAGTGAAGGACTTCCACGCTTAATTGACAATGATTGAGGGAGCGGGGCCGAAAGTTGGTAGGCGAGCTCGTCTGTTGCGTGGTTGGCTCGATGTGAGTTTTTGCGATTTGGCGGGCTTTCTCAGGCTTTCTGCAACGGAAAGGTGCCCTTGAGACTGGTTGTGGTATCATGGGTACGCATGGAACTGACTCCTCAGCATCAGCAAATTCTGCTGAATGCCGCCAGAATCAGCATTCGGGAAACGTTGCAAGGGAACAGGAAGATTTCGATCCCAACCAACAACGATCCGATGCTCCGCGTCCCAGCTGGCTGCTTCGTAACGTTGCATGATCAGACGACCCACGCCCTGCGTGGCTGCATTGGGCGGATGCAGACGCCGGACCCGCTGATTCAGACCGTTTGCGAGATCGCCTGTTCGGTGTTGTACGATCCACGGTTCCGGTCACATCGTGTAATGCTGGATGAGTTGCCTCGGCTGGAGATTGAAATCAGCGTATTGTCGCCGCTAAAACTGGCGGAGGGACCGCTGGATTTTGACCTGCTCAATGACGGGATTTACCTGGTTTGCGATGGCCACACAGGGACATTTCTGCCGCAAGTAGCAAGGGAGACGGGGTGGACGCGGGAGCAGCTGTTGGCCCGGCTGTGCACGGAAAAGATGGGGTTGGCCGATAGTGCGTGGCAGCAGCCGGAGGCCAAGCTTTTTAAATACAATGTATTGATCATTGGGCCGGTCCCCTTTGAGGATGGGGCGGCCACCCTACCGGGCTCGCCGGGGGCATCATTGCGAGACAACGGAAATACGCTGTGGGTTTTGTAGCGGATTTTTTGCGGAAGTCGTGTAGCGGGCGGTAGAAAGCTGCCGGGCCGGGGTGCTACACTAGAAACGTGAAAATCCGACAAGCAAGCATCATTATCCTTCTTTCCGCATCGGCGTTGGGACTGGCGGGATGCAAGCGCGATGAAGTCGTTTCGTATCGCGCCCCGAAAGAGCCGCCCAAATCGCTGGCCGCTGTATCACCGACCGATGTCATGCTGACTGACGCCCATGCAGCCGAGCCGCAGGAGCGAGGGGAGGAAAAGCGGCTGGACTGGACAGTACCGGCAGATTGGAAGGCAATGCCGGCGCGGTCAATGCGCTATGCAACCCTGGCGGCGAAGGCGGATCCGACGGTGGAGCTGGCGGTGTTTCCCCTACCGCCGCAGCCGCTTTTGCCCAATGTGAATCGCTGGGAGGGACAGCTGGGCTTGCCGCCGACACCGGAGGCGGATCTGGGGAAAGTGGTGAAGCATCTGGATGTGAACGGGATTCCGGTGGAGACCGTGGATTTGCTGGGGCCGGTTCCGGCGGCGGGTCAGCCGCGGATGCAGATGCTGGCAGCGGTCATTAACGAGCCCAATCGGAGCTGGTTCTTCAAGATGATGGGGCCGGCGGAAAAGGTGGGGCCACAGAAGGCAAATTTCGATGCGTTTATCCGGTCGCTCCGGTTTAGTTCGTACAAGCCAGCGGCGAGCCCGAGCACGCAACCCGTGGCAAGTGGAGAAGCGAAACCGACGGCGCGATTGGCGGAATGGCAGACGCCGGCCGGATGGGTTCAGGATCCCCAGCCTCGGCCGATGCGGGTGGCGACGTTCAACATCACACGAGGGAATGAGCGGGCGGAGGTCATTGTTTCGCAACTGGCCAAGGACAACATTGGGGATCTGCCCAGCAACATCAACCGCTGGCGAGCCCAGGTGGGATTGGGGCCAGTGGCGGATGTGAATTCGGTGAAAGCGCAGCAGATTGTGCTGGGGGGCGCGACGGGCATGCTCTACGATTTTGTGGGCCCGGAGTCGGAGGGGGCGGCGAAAAAGCATTTACTGGTTGCCATGACGGCGGTGGGCGACGATATCTGGTTTTTCAAGATGATCGGCCCGGAGTCGCTGGTAACCGAGCAGAAGCCCGCGTTTGAATCGTTTTTGAAGTCCACCCGGTTCGTTGGTGAAAAACCTTGAATAACACAATTAAGCGTATTCTGACACCGCTTTCGTCTTTGACTTTAACGGTCATCTTGATTGCGCTGGCCATGTT
The DNA here is from genome assembly GCA_050261455.1 of Bacillota bacterium. Classification (GTDB taxonomy): domain Bacteria; phylum Planctomycetota; class Phycisphaerae; order Tepidisphaerales; family Tepidisphaeraceae; genus JAPLNB01. The sequence goes on along the minus strand of JBLNDH010000610.1, from coordinate 729 downwards.
GCTGGTGTATGCCGGCACATGGGCGCAGATCGACACTAGCATCTGGCAGGTGCAGAAGCGGTATTTTCACAGCTTCTTCACGTGGATCGACTTTCAGACGCTGCTGCCGAGGCCGAAGCCGGGGCAGAGCGGCATTCCCGGGGCGATTCCAATGCTGGGGGGATACAGCATTGGGCTGCTGATGCTCATCAACCTGGTGGCGGCGCATGTCGTGCAGTTCAAGTTCTCGGCGAGGCGTATCGGGGTCATTTTGATCCACCTGGGGCTGGTGCTGCTGCTGGTGGGCGAGGGAATCACCAGCGCGATGGCCATCGAGAGCACGATGACGCTCGATGAGGGGAGTTATGCCAACTATACCCAGGATGCGCGCGAGGTGGAGTTGGCGGTGGTGGATCCATCGAACGCCAATTACGACGATGTGGTGGCAATCCCGCAATCGATGCTGCAGAAGGAAGAGACGATCCGGGATGCAAAGCTGCCCTTTGAGGTGCGGGTTGAGGAGTACCAGCCGAATTCCGTGCTGGTGCCGGTGCAAGGGGCGATGACGTCGCGGGCGACGGCGGGCGTGGGGACGAGCGTGGCGATGGTGCCGCAGCGTGCGGCCAGTGGAACGGAGATGCAGGCGAGCGATTTTGCGTCGGCGTACGTGACGCTAGCGGCCAATGGGCAGACGCTCGGGACATACCTGGTGTCCACGTACCCGATTCCGCTGTTTGATACGCCCCAAGT
>JBLNDH010000609.1:0-7548 GCA_050261455.1 Bacillota bacterium | reverse complement strand
GGATGCCTGGTTGTGGCATTGGGGTGCTCGAACAAGACGGAAACGGGCTATGAACCCCGGAAGCTTGGGGACTCCTGGGCCGTGCAGCGGGGCTATTACGCCACGCCGTTCAGTCCTGAGGCTCGGCAAGCCGAAGCGGATCAGGATATTAGCTTCCGTCGGCCCACCGACTGGCGGCCATAATCTTTGGTGCGGGGGATGTCCTATAATGAATCTGCGTTGCGCAAGCAGTGACCCAGCTTGCAATGGTCGTGTCTGTTCGCTCGCTGCTGGAAACCGTACCAAACTGGTGCCTAGAGTAACCGAGTGTCAGGCTCTGCGATTAATCCAGAAACGTTTCTAGCTTCGGTCGAGCCGCTTCTTGAAGCGAAAGACCTGGAGGGGTTGCACTGCCATCTGAAAGAGCATTACACGCCGGAGCAGATTACCGCATTGTTGTCGAATTCGTGTTGTGATGTGCGTAAGGTGGCGGCCTTGGCACTGTCGCTGGTGGGGGGGCGGTGTTGTATTCCCGCGATTGCCGAGCGATTGAAAGATCGCGATCCGATGACCAACCAGATGGCCGAGCATGCGTTGTGGTCGATCTGGTTCCGCTGCGGCACGCCGGCAGCGAATACGGAGCTGGCGCGGGGGACGCAATGCCTGTCCGATTATGATTTTGACTGTGCCATCGCGCATTTTGATCGGGCATTGGAACTGTGCCCGGAATTCGCAGAAGCCTATAACCAACGGGCGATTGCTTATTACCTGCAGGAAGATTTCGAGAGTTCGAAACGCGACTGTGAGATGGCGATTCAGTTGATGCCGTCCCATTTCGGCGCTTGGGCGGGGCTGGGGCACTGTTATGCCAGCCAGGAGAACTGGGGCGAGGCGGTTCGGTGCTATGAGCAGGCACTGGCGATCAATCCGCATTTGGGGTGTATCCGGCAGGCGGTGGGTGAGTTGCATCGGAAGCTGAGGGGGAGTGAGTAGTTAATAGTTGGTAGTTGCCAGTTGCCAGGGGCGAAAAGGGATCAATGCAAAGGTTGCATTGCACTCCGGGGGAGCCAATGGGAGTATAGAATCACGGTTTTGATGCAGGCGGTCCATGACAATCTCGTGCGTCTGGTGGGGCGTTTGTATCGCCGGTTGTGGATGCTGCGCGTGGTCGAGGGGATGGGGGTGGGGGTGCTGGCGGCATCGGGGGCGGGGTTGATCCTGTTACTGATTCTGATGGGCCGGGGTGAAGCGGTGCCGGTGGATACTTTGTGGATTCTGCTGGTGGGAGGCGTGGGGGGAGCTCTGTGGGCAATCCTGCGACGGCCCCGAGTGATCCAGGCGGCGATGGAGGCGGACCGGCAATTGGGTTTGGCGGATTTGCTGTCAACGGCGCTGGCCATCGTTGAGGACTCGGGGCAATATGCGACGCGCCCGCATCCGACGCGAAGTGACACACTGGCGGGCAAGTCGCCAGCGGCGTCCAGTCAGCCGGAGTCTCTTGCCGAGGCGTTTGCGGCGGCGGTGGTGGCGATGGCGGATGCGCGATGTGCGGAGCTATCGGCTTCATCCGTGGTTCTTCACCGGCTGGGCCTGCGGGCGTGGGGAGGGATTGGGCTTGCTTCGGCGCTGCTGATCAGCGTGGCGCTGGTGGCGGCCAATCCGTTGGACAGCCAGGCATCGCCATGGGCCGGTGTGATGCGGGGTAATGCCGGGGGCTCGGAGCCGGCGCGCGTGCCGCAGATCGCCGGTATGGCGCCGCGGCTTTCCCCGGCGGTGGTGCGGCCGATCGTGCGGGATGATCCCAACCGGGATGAGAATGGCTTCAACCCCGCTCGCGCCAGTAGCAATACCTTGGCGAGCGAGACGGGGCAATCTCAGCAGACTGCCGAAGCTGCCAATCCCGAGGGGGCGGGGCCTGGGGTGGGGACATCGCACGCGAAGAATCGAGGGGATCCCTTGGGGGCAGAGGGCACGGGGGTTGCGAATGCGACGACGGGGCGAACGCCCGCGGGTGGCGTGGGATTGCCGAATGGCGAAGGGAAGGTTGGACTGGGGCCGTCGGGAGGGGCTGTCGGACGCGGTGCGGCGGCGCGGGTGACGCCTGCGTGGAAGAGCCCGGCGTGGGTTGGTGCGCAAGAGGCGGCCCGAGCCGCGGTGCAGGCGGGGCAGATTCCGCAGGAGTACCAGGATCTGGTCCGGGCGTATTTCGATCGATAAGGTGCGTTGTTGGTGTGATGCTGTTGGTGGGTAAAATCGCGGGCGATGATCGATTCAAAGTTGTTGGAAAGCATTGGGGGGATTGTTGCCGGTGGCTATGCGGTGGCCGTCTCGGGTGGCGCTGATTCCGTGGCGCTGCTGCACTTGCTGCATCATCATCGGACGGATTTGCGACTGCATGTGGTGCATCTGGACCACCAGACGCGCGGGGAGGCATCGACGGGGGATGCGGCGTTCGTGGGCGAGTTGGCGCGGCAATGGGGCCTGGCATGTACGATCCGGCGACGCGATCAGATCGAGCCAGAGATGCCCGGCCTGCCGGCCAACAAGTCGGCACGCTACCGGGCGATCCGGTACGAGCTTTTTCGGCGCGTGGTGGCGGAGCAGGGGCTTCGAGGCGTGCTATTGGCACATCATGCGGATGATCAGGCGGAGACGATTCTGCATCGGTTGCTTCGCGGGATGCGGGCGCCGCATCTGGTGGGCATCCTCCCGGAATCGCGGCTGGGCGACTTGCTGTTGCTGCGGCCGTTGTTGGGCGTCTCGCGGCAGATGCTGCGCGAGTACCTGGCGGCTGCTGGGCAATCGTGGCGGGAGGATGCGTCCAATGCGTCGCTGAATTATTTCCGCAATCGGCTGCGATACCTGCTCAAAGCGCATCCGCAGCTGACCGAGGCGATGCTGGAGGGGCACCAGGCGCTGGCGGAATTGCGCGCGTGGGTTCGATCGGCGGCGCCGAAGCTGGACGAATCATTTCCCGTCAGTGCTTTGCAGGACCTGCCGGGCATCCTGGCGGATGCGGCGGCCCGACGCTGGTTGCTGGCGCGAGGCGTGCCCCATGGGGAGCTTGCGCCGGGGACCGTCGAGCAGTTGATGACGATGGCCAACGACGCGGCGTCGCCGGCCCGTCAGCATTTTCCGGGGCGAATCGCGGTGCGGCGTCGGGCCGGGCGGGTTTTCGTGGACGGAATGGCGCCGCCGATCGGGTGAGCTTGCGTCGCTCAGTCTTCCTTTCAGCCGCCGTGGGCGTCGGCGTCGATCATGGGCCTTTCGCCGCGCATGCCGGCGTCGCCGCCGGTTACTCCGCCGGTGCTTTGTGGCAAGGCGCGTCTAAGTTCCTTGCCGGCATCGGTCTCAATCGATCCTCGCTCGTCGGGCAGATCGGAGGCTTCCACTCCCTGGATCGACAGGGGACCGATCTTGCTGAAAGCATCATTCTGGACGTGCTGTTCCTTTTCTGCCTGTTGCTCTTTGTCCTTCTCATCCGCCATAGTTCAACTCCTTGCTGATAGAAGTCTCGCCCCCATTCGGTTTCCGCAGACGAAACATCTGTTTCGACGCAAGATGCATGCCGCAACGGACTTGGGATGGGCGGCCTGTGGTGCGATGTGTTCGCCAAAAGCCGGACTCATGCTATGATGGCGAAAGCTATACCGTGTTGATCAACTGGGCTGTGCGCACCATGGGTATTTTCGAGCTATTCTCCAAGCGGCGGAAGAAGCTGGAGCGACAGGGGCAGCAGGATGTCTACCAGTACGACACGCTCCCCCGGCCGTTCCGGATTCAAGTCATCTATATTTGGACGACGGCGATCGGCACCTACCGGCCGGTGGGCGAGTCGGTGTTGGGGATGGCCCCGGTGCAGCCCAAGTCGAACGAATACTGGAACGAGATTCATGATATCCTGGCGCGCGAGCTGGGGGTTTTCCATTTGGGGATGGAGAAGTCGGATCCGTTTTCGCGCTGCAAGGAATTCCTGCTCAGGGCCGAGACCGATGGGGCGCTGGACATCATCGAGCTGACGTTCCGGTGGATTGATCGCCAGGTGCGCCGGCTGAGGCCCCATGAGATGCAGTTTGCCAACATCACCCAGGAGCCGGATGACGCGATCACCGAGTTGAATTATCGCTTCCAGGAACACGGGATCGGCTATCAGTTTGCCGATGGCGAGCTGGTACGCGTCGATTCGCAGTATGTTCACGCGGAGGTGGTCAAGCCGGCGGTATCGCTGTTGCAGAGCACGGGGTTCCGCGGGCCCTCGGATGAGTTTTCCCGTGCTCACGAGGCGTATCGAAAGGGAAGGTACAAGGAAGCGATCACCGAGGCGCTGAAGGCGTTTGAAAGCACGATGATTGCGATCTGCCAGCAGCGGCGCTGGCCGTATCCGCCGACGGCGACCGCGGGCAAGCTGGTGGAAATCCTGTTTAATAACGAGCTGATTCCCATCGAACTGAAGAACCATTTCACCACGCTGTCATCCATCCTGCAGTCAGGGTTGCCGACATTGCGCAATCGCAACGCCGGGCATGGGCAGGGGGCGGATCTGGTGACGGTGCCCGGCTACCTGGCGGCGTATTCGCTGCACCTGGCGGCAGCGAACATCGTGCTGATGGTCGAAGCGCATCTGGCCAAGCGATGATGTTGGTGCGTGGGGGTATTTGTGTGGAACAAAAGGGACGGAGGCACGAAGGCACGAAGGGAGGGACAAGGGGAAAGGAGAGGTCCCGGATTGCAGGCAACCCGGGACCCTATGATCGGGGGAACCTTTGGATTATTTCGAGCGTCGGTCAGCGGTGCGAGCGTGCGTATTGGCGCAGGGCGTGCACGTTTTCCGGCGGGGTGTCGCGCGGAACTTCGCAGCCGGCGCCGACGATGTAACGGGAGCCGGCCTGGCGATGGCACTCGGCGATCGCCTGGGTGATGGTGTCGGGCTTGCCATTGCGCAGGGTCTGCACCGGGTTGAGGTTGCCCAGCAGCACCTGCGTGGGGCCCATGGCGGCGCGGGCTTCGCTGAGCGGCGCGGGATAGTCCAGATCGACGATTTCGCAGCCGAGTTTGCCCATGCCGGCCAGAATGGCCCGGGTGTTTCCGCAGATGTGCAGACGAACCATCGCCCCCATGGCGTGGATGCCATCCACCAGCCGTTTTTCATACGGCCAGACAAATTCGTTGTAGATTTCCGGCCCGGTCAGGGAGGCAGCGGCATCGCCGACGCCGATCAGATCGACGCCGGCCTGGATCTGCGCCTTGGCGAAGCGCAGCCCCAGTTCGACGGTGAACTCGAACAGGTCGCGTACGAAGGCCGGGTCCTCAAAGAAGTCCATCATGATGCTGTTGATGCCGCGCAGGTCGGCGCTTTCGGCGCAGGGGCCCTCGATCCAACCTTCGATGAGCCTGTCGTGGGCGACGCGCTGTCGGAACAGCTCGGCCGCCTTGACGCGATCGTGCATGCGCCCGCCGCCCAGAGGATCGGGCACTTTCAGGCGGGCCAGGGCCGTCTTGTCCGCCAAAAGGGCATTGGCTTCATCGTTGGCCGGCGGGGCATCGTCGTGGATCACGATTTTCGAGCCGCAGTCCGCCGCTTCGCGGGCGGGGTCGGAAATGCAGGAGACGTAGTCGAAGTCAAACTCCTCGGCCACGCGCAACTGCGCTTCCACCAGCGTGCGGAAGTCAGTGGCGTATTGGCGGTAGGGGACGGCGATGCGATCGACGGCAAACATCATCGTGATGGGCATCAAAGGCAGACAATCCACGGGTCGGCCTTGAATCATGTTCAGGACACGTTGTCGGCGGGTTGGGCTATCCATGTGTCATCCTATCGGCCCGCAGCAAGCGGGCACTCAGGAGCGTAGCACAGCCAATTCGGGCGTCAACCGCCTTGTGCGGCTGCGGACCATATTTCGATGGATTGCGATCAACCGGCGCACTCAGCCATGGAATGGATCGAGCCCACTTGACCTACAAGGTTGAGCCCGCATGCGAGCCAACCGGCGGCGCTGTTGCGCGATGCAAAACAATCGGGAATGACGGTTGTCGGTAAATCTCGGCTCGTGATAGATACCCCGCCATGGTAACGGTCGGAGCGACGACAGTATGTGTGGAACGGCGTCACGCTCAGTTTGTGGAGGGCGTGTGGCCGCTGTCGAACAAGTAATCTTTGAGGGGGCCTCGCGGCGGGGGCCGCGTGTGGTTGAGCCCGCCACCTCCAATTGAAGGGCCCGCTCGGGCACCGTTTTTACGATGTGCAAACATGAGCCACGCTGCTGTGACGAGGGAGCTTGAGAGCTTACGCCCGGATAACGAGCAGGCGGGGGAGGATGAACATGATCGCCGAAACGATGCTGGTTGCCGCTGACGAACTGCTTTGGCAGCCGCTTGTGGACGGCGACGAGCACCAATGGCGCGTGCTGCACGTGAAGAGCCGGCAGGAGAAATCGCTGTCGGAGGCACTGACCGCGATGGGCATTGCGCACTACTTGCCGCTGATTTGGCGGCAGTGCTATTACGGCAACCGCAGGGCGGTCGTGAAAACGCCCTTGTTCCCCAGCTACGTATTCTTGCGGGGAACCCTGGATGACGCATACCGGGCCGATCGCACCAAACGCCTGGCCAACGTCATTTGTGTGGCCGATCAGCGACAGATTGACTGGGAACTGCGGAATCTCCGCCTTGCACTTACGAATCATGCTCCCCTCGACGTCCATGCGTTTTTGACGCGGGGCGTGCGAGTGAGAGTTCAATCCGGACCGTTCCGAGGTCTGGAGGGCGTGATCGAAGACAGATCGAAGACGGGCCGCCTGGTTCTTCAGGTGAGAATGCTGGGTTCGGCCAGCAGCCTGGAAATCGATGGCTCGCTGCTCGAACTGTTGGAGTGAGCGCCGGACGGCCGGATTCAAGGAACATTCTTTGCTGGTCGGTAGTCTGCTGTGCCGGGGAAAAAGGCCGCGCAGCCGACAGGGGCGGAGCCCAGCTTGCTATAGCCGGCGAGCGCCCTCGACCTGTTCGGGAGCCAAGTCCAATGAGATACCCAGAATGGCGCGGAGATGATCGATGAGCAGCAATGCCGAGCTTGTTCGAGTGAATGCACCGAATGTCCCAGCAAGGGGTGCAGATTTCGGCCCGACTCAGCCGGTGGCTCAGGTGGACCTGTATCGGACCGCTTGTCGTGCCTTACGCGGGCGATACCTGCTCGTGACCATGCTGGGCCTGCTTGGCGCGGTCGCAGGCGCAACTCTGGGATGGAAACGAGGGACCGCCCTGTACCGTAGTGAAGGGCTGATCCAGATCGCGTATTCCCGTCCCTCGGTCACAAACCAGGCGGAGCATTCGGTGCCGCTGGAGATTGTTCAGACCTTTCTGCAATCCCAGCAGGCAGTGCTCAGCAGCCGGCGGGTGCTGGATATGGCGCTGCAGGATCCGGCGTGGATCGCCACCCGGCGTGGTGCCTCGCCGGCGGTCATCGGGCATTTCGCGGACAACCTGAAGGTTGAGTATCGGCCCAATACGGATTATCTGCGGATCTCGTTTACCGATCGCGATCCGGCGACCACCGCGGCCGCGGTGAAATCGATC
>JBLNDH010000608.1:0-9169 GCA_050261455.1 Bacillota bacterium | reverse complement strand
GGGCGTCATAGTCCTCCTTCTTCCCGCCCACATAGCTAGCGGCAAAGGGCGCACTGGGCCGCTCGGCGACGGCATAGAGCCCCCAGTACAGCCCGTTGATGTACAGGTGCACGAACTGCTGGTGCGGCGCGGGCTCCCCCATGGCCAGTTGAGTGGCCGCGGCAAAGGCGTCCTGCAGGTACTGGGCATGCTTGAGATCATCGGACACCTTGCCATAGGTCCAGGTGTTGTTGAATCCGCCACGGAGAACGAGGGTGTCAAATTCATCAACCGCCGAGTTCCCGAACAGGGCGTTCTCGAACACCGGGTATTTGAGCTTGCCGGCTCCGTACTGGTCTTTAAACAACAGCCGGAAACTGTGCTTGGGATATCGGTCCGATCGCCCAGCTGCCCCGTACATCCGCAACCCCGCATCAATCTGGAATCCCTGGCTGCCGTCGGGGTTGATCCATTCCACGGAGGCGGCTCGCTCCCAGGCCGGGCCGCTTTTGCCCGCATTCTGGTAAATCCCTTCGAGACCGAACAGTTCATCGGTGTCGGCCACCAGCGACAGCGAAGGGATGGATTTCAGATCGTCGATGATCTCCGAACGGTAGGCCGGATTGTTCACGACGTTGGGATCCATCTCATAGTCCCAGTTAATGCCCGAGTTGACCTTCGGGAAACCCCCAGGACTGGCCGGCTGCTGAATGACATTGTTCAGGAAGAGATACGTCTGGGTATCCACGTTACTGGAAATGAACCCCGCCTTGAATGCCATGGCCCGCAGGACCGTCGTGGTGGCAATCGGGATGGGGCCGGTGTACAGCAGACCGTTGGTGGGCGTCGGTTCGCTGCCATCGGTGGTGTAGCGGAGCTGGGCATCCGGCGTGGTCGTCGTGATCGTGACGGAGAACGGGGCCTCGTAGAAGCCCCGATCGTGGCTGAATTTGGTATCCGCGACGAAGCCCCAAACGCTGCTGAGGCTGTTGGCCGCTCCTGGCGTGGGAGCGGTGAAGTACTGCTCCAGGTCCGGGGTCAGCGTCAGCCCCTCCAATTCGGGATCAATCAGGAAATCGCCCGCATCGCCGCGGCTGTTGAGGCCCTGAATGGCCAGGACATTCTCCCCCTGCACCAGGACTCCAGTGGGAATCTCAAACTCCTCGGCGATCATCGCCTGGTCGTTGGGATGCGCCGCGGTTGCCGCCGAATTCCAATGTGGCTGACCTGTGGGAGCATTGCGTCTGGCCACCTCCTGGCCGTTGATGTAGGCCACGAAGCCATCGTCGTACTTCATGCGAAGCTTGAGCCGATCGATTCGCTGGGAGCCCACCCCAAAGGGCACACGGAGGTACGCCGACGTCGCGTTCCGCATCGAACTCTGCACATCAGTTCCGATGAGTTGAGAATAGGGATTAGAGAGCGGTGGCTGGGTATTGGTCGAGAGGTAAACGTCGGCCGTGTAGGTCCCTGAGGTCTGCTGCGTAGACGACTGCTGCTGCACACGCACGCAATAGGTTCCAGTCGAGCGAATCACTTGGCTGAAGAGCACCGCATCGCCAGGGGGAAGAGTGGACGCGGAAGTGTCCAAGAAGTTACCGCCCGATGCCACGAGTTCCCCGGCGGGTCCGAGCAGCGACACGTATGCAGCCAGGCCGCTGCCAGCCTGCACGTGAACACTCAGTGTATCGCCGGCGGTGAGTCGGAGTCGGTAATCATCCGTATCGTAAAGCGTAAGCTTGCCCACCCATTGCGATTGAAACTGCACCCGGTTCCAGGCACCTGACACATCGTTGGCCTGTTCGATGCTATCATTCGGCTCGGTCTCCCTCCCAACCGAGTTGTCGGTCGATGGAGGTGTACCGTGATCTTCCAGCCACAGCCGAAGAGTGTAGGCACCATAGGTATAACCATTCGGCTTCAGCATCCGAACGTAGTACGTATCGGTCGTTGTCACCGCGTGTTCGTAGATGATCGAATCGACCATCGGCTTGGCGCTGCATTCCAGTGCGCGGTTGCCCGGCGAACCGCGCCATACCTCTATCCCATTGGCGCTGGCCGACAGACTGGGACCTACGATTGTGATGACGTCGCCTGCATCGAGCGTACCCAGACAGAACCAATCATCACTGTTGCAATCAATCTGCCCGGAAATGCTCATTTGGTAGAGATCGGACGTGCAGGGCAGGAAGTTCGCGGCTGCATCGTTGACTGGACGCATGTCATCGTCATTCACCACACCCCGCGGCGGTTGAAATCCGACGCCCGTGGTCCCCGCCGTCCACCCTTGATCGTCATAACCAACAGTCGTCCAACCCAACCCCAGCGAATCATCCTTGGGAATAAGCACCGTGCCCGCAGCTACCGGCCCGACCAGCGGCGTACTGTCAACGTGAGTCCCCATGCCGTAGGACACATTGGGCAGTTGGGCGGGGAACTGCGGCCCGTATTGCGACAGGATTGAATGGCCATCCGGAGCCACCAGCGCCAGATACTGGCCATCGCCATCGAGCTTGAAGTTCGTATGCAGTTCTTGCCCCGCCGCCGCCCGGTTCTTCTCGGAAGCAAAGACCACCAGATACCCGTCCGCCGGCAGATTCGTCACGGGGAACCGCCACCGGGTCAGGTCGTGGGCATCGTTGGTCAGGTAATAGCCATCGAGGTTGAGGCTTGCGGTATCCGGATTGTGGATCTCGATCCAGTCGGAATGGTCGCCGTCGCGGTCGACCAGCCCACTGGTGTTGATGGCCATGAACTCACTGATCAGGGGGTTGGCACTGAGCAAACGCCGCGACTCCAACCGCTCGATCACCGCGCCCGTCCGCAGGTATGAGGGACCCACGATGCCACTCCTCGGTGTTGATATTCACTTTTCTGTCGCAATTGAATCTGACTGCCATACCCTTGGCAGCCCCTGCTTTTTCGCCCACAGCTCGTGTAAGTATACCTCCCAGGCAAGCCGACGCCATGAAAAACGAGAATACTCGTCAAAAAGCCGGGAGCAGGGATTCTGGCAAAGAGCACAATCGCCCGTATGACAGACAGGTACGTTTGGCCCACCAGTGCCATGGGCTTCCTTCCCACTCTTGTGAACCAGATCGAATCCCGCCCTAAGTGCGGCTGCTATCGAGATTCTGAGGACAAGGGCATCGAAGGGAAGTGATGCCGGGGAAATGCCCGCTGCGGCAATCAGCAGTGCGGCGATGCGACATAAAGGGGAGGGTTTGTAGGGTTTGGGGCGGGATGGATTGGTGCAGGATCAGATGCTTCGCCAATCGTCGTCCACCTTTGGCCCTCCGCACCCCGTCCGGCCACGATTGGCAAATCTGCCCCAAAGGCGGCCGGACCCGATTCGGCCACGCCCAACGTATGGGCGAGGATTGGCCACCCGTTCTGGCTACCGGCCCTCTGCCGCCGGCAACATCTTGGCAGTGATTCCCGAAAGTTGGTACAACGACTTGGATGGATCAAGGCATTCTCGCGAAGGGAGGCCGGTGATGGCCAAGCCCCGCGATCCCGCGATCATCCAGGCCCGGGCGATCTACTACGGGGTCATGATGCAGGGCCGGGCCGGTGCCGGCGTCGAGGCGATCTGCCGCTTGCTGGCCAACTGGCTCCGCCGCTTCCACCCCCAGGACCTGCCCGCGGACGAGCAGGCCCTCCGAAGCCTCGTGGAGCCGCGTTTGCGCGACCTGCTGCGTGCCGGGCGGCTGAAGGCCCATCCCGAGTACCCCCTGGTCAATGGCGCGATCGTGCATTATCAGGGTGTGTTCAAACGCAGGACCATCGTGGACTCAGGCGAGCCCCACGCGGGGGCTTGCTGAGAATCGCCGCCCCATGCCTCGGATCTTCCCCACACGGCTATGGGCATTCCATTCGCGGCTCGGGACTGCCATTCCGTGGTAACCCGCACGTCCCTTCGCATTTCCTCCGACCGGGGCGGAATTGCGGCCGTCGGATTCAAACACCATCAGCGTGCTCGCCACGCCAAATTTGCCCAACCGGCGCTCTGGGCTCCACCACTCCACGCCATGGCCCCAAGGCATCATCCACCAGCAACTTCTGTTGGCATTGAAGGTTGTGATTCCCGGCCCTTGGCTTCGTTTCGCAGAAATCACGTCGATTCCACCAGTTGGGCGTTCGTCAAGCAGGCCTGCTTCTGCTGGGCCATCATCAAGGTTCTCTCCTGCGTCTGGCCCGTCACGATCGCCACCAGCGACTTGACCGTAACCCCGCGGACCTCGGCCAGCATCTTCACCGCTCGCGACAGGCTCCGCTCGATCTGCCCTTGGTAACGATTCAGCCGATCCAGCGTGGCCGCATCGGGCAGCAAGGCCGCCGTCTGTTTCAGGTACAACTGCTCCGCCGTGGCCGGGTCCTCACAGATCCGCTGCTGCTGCCGTAGCGTGGTCAGCCGCGTCTCCACCAGCGATTTCAGCCCGATCGGCAGCTCCTCGCCCTCCATCTGACGGGCCTCGCCGATCAAAGCCAGAATGGGCGAATCCCCGCGGGGCTCCTCCGCCTCGAAGGCACTGGGCTCCACCAAAGAAAACGAGCCCGTTGTGTCCCCCAGCAGCCAGGCCAGTTGCTCATGCCCCTTCCGCAATTGGCTCCACGGGCTTCGGCGGTTCAGCGCTCGCCTTCCTCAGCCCCAGCACCTTCTCTAACTGCTCCTGCGCCGCCTGCAGCCGCTTCCAATCCCGCTCGGCGTAGTGCTTCTTCATCCCCTTTTCGCTGTGGCTCAGGAACATCTCCGTCAGCCGATTCATTCCGCGACACGATCGGGTGTTTGCTCCCGTAGGACAAGGCAAGAGGGTCCAGAAGCGTCAATCCGCCCCGCCGAGTGTCTGCCAATCATTGACGGATGAGTCACGACCACTGAGATTCGTACGCATTCCCTCTGTGCGTGGACGGATAGCCGACAACCTCGTCGCCGGAAGGCCGTGGTATGCGGACCTGCTCCAACCGCCGCAATGGGAACACAAGGCATTGGAGGAGCAGCGAAAGAGAAGTCCGGAGAAGTCGATCCTGCGTCTGTGGTTCGACAACATACGCCAATACCAAAGGAGTCAACTCATGGAACTGGCAAATGACCAGAAGTTCTGGAACAACGAGCAGGATCGCCTGTTCTACGAGGCGTTCCGGAAGGTTCTTTGGCGTTTGTGCGAGCACGAGAAGCTAGCCGCAAAGGAAGGAAGGGGCTCGCGCTCCGACGACGAGCGGACCGAAGATCTGTACGACGATCTTCACCGCCGTCTCATGCGCGCAAGTACGCAGCATTTATTACGCCAAGAACTGATACGAATCCTGGCCGAACCGCCGGGGAGATATAGCCGACCCAGCACTCTTCGCGAGAATCCGGGGGTGATTTGGGCGTTGGTTAACGATAGGCACGACTGGAAGAAAGCTAGGGACTTAGCGTTGTTCGCACTTGCCAGCTACGGACAATTCAGAGGCCGCGCTGCATCCGAGGGCGCAACTGCTGAAACTGATAATCAAGGAGAATGACATGGCACTGCACGTATTTGGCACTATCCTGACACATCGGGCGGTGGCCCACAACAACCGCGGCGAAAATGAGGGTACTGTATCGACTCTGCAGAAGATTATCCGAAACGGCGAACCACACCGTCGGACCTCGCTCACCTATTGTGCTTACAAATCTTACATGGATAGATTGCCCAGGGCTGCTTGGGGCCCCCGGAACAGCAGTTCCGCCCGCCATCGCAAGATGGCTCTGGCCCGGTCGGCTTCGGCGCCACATCTGCCACTACGACGCCACCACAGCCGCTTGTTGGATCGCACTTTCCAGTTGATCGGGATCGATGGGTTTAGCCAAATGCGTCACGAACCCGACTCCCTTGCTCCTCTGGATGTCTTCATCCGACGCAAAGCCACTGAGGGCGATTCCTCGGACCGGCTGCTGCTGGCGTAGCAGGCGCATCAGATCCCAGCCCGTTCCGTCCGGCAGTCCAATGTCACAGATGATCAGGTCCGGCTGCTCTTTTGCGGACTCTATCGCTTCATGCATGCTCGCGGCGGTCTTCACCCGATGCCCGTACGCTTCCAACAGTCGCGACATCACCCGTAACGTGTCCTCGTTGTCTTCCACCAGCAGAATGGAAACCGATCGATGCTTACCTGGCTCCGCCGCCGGTGCCGTCGGCACCGCTGCCGCTGCCGGCGGGGCGGTGGTCTTCAGTTCTACGGTGAACGTGGACCCCTGGTCCTTCCCGGCACTGCTGGCCGTCAGGCTGCCGCCCTGCGCGTCTACCAGCGACTTGGAAATGCTCAGGCCAAGTCCCAGCCCGCCAAATCGCCGGGTGAGGGTCTGTTCGCCTTGCTCAAAGGCGGTGAACAGCCGCTGCATCGTCTGCGGCTCGATGCCGATGCCGGTATCAATCACCTGAACCCTCAGAATCCCACCCGGCTCCACATTCCTCGAGCGAATGGTAATGCTCCCGTGCTGCGGAGTGTACTTGACCGCATTACTCAGCAGATTCCAGAACACCTGCTGGAGTCTGACAGGATCGGCTTGAACGTAATGTTGCTTCGCCTCGAGGTCCAGTTCCAGGTGCAGCGATTTGGCTCTGATATCCCGCTCGAAGATGTCCGCCGCCGCACGTACTTGCTGGTGCGCATTCACCGATTGCGGGTGCAGTTCCAGCTTGCCTCGCTCGATTCGCGTCAGATCCAGCAGGTCGCTGATCAGACGCGATTCCAGCTCGATGTTGCGCCGGATGACCTCCAAGCCCTCTCGCAGGTCCCTCGGGAGATTCTTCTCCCGTTGCAGCAGACCCAGCCGGGCCAATGCCGGGGTTAGGGGCGTACGCAGCTCGTGGCTCAGCACCGCAAGGAAATGATCCTTGGCCCGATTGGCGGCTTCAGCTTCTTCCTTCGCCCGCTGCAGAGCGGCTTCGGCCTGCCGCCGCTCGATCGCTACCCCCGCCACGTGTGCCGCCGATTCGATCAGACGAAGCTCAGCTGCCGTGGGCCCGCGACGCTCCGGGGCATACATGGCAAACGTGCCCAAAACCCTCTGGCTGCTGGATCGGATCGGATGCGACCAGCAGGCGCACAGATTGTGTTGCTGGGCCAATGCGCGATAGTCCGCCCAGAGCGGATCGCTCATCACGTCTTCCACAATGACCAGCTTGCCTGTGTAGGCGGCCGTGCCGCAGGAGCCCGCGCGAGGACCGATCTCCGCACCGTGGATGGCTCGGTTGTACGTCTCTGGCAGGTGGGGGGCTGCTTCCACCAGCACATGCTGCCGTTGTTCATCCAAGAGCAAGACGGATGCCCGTACCCCTTCGCTCTGCTCTTCGATCGCCAGCACCAGCGCGGTCAGCACTTCCTGCAGCGATTTGCCACTGGCCAGCAGCTCCAGCACGTGGCTTTGTGCCGCCTGCCATCGCTCCGCACGCTTCCTATCGGTGATGTCGGTGCAGATGCCGACCCACTCTCGCACCCGGCCGTTCTGATCCATTACCGGCACGGCGCGGACGGCCATGTCCCGATACACACCGTCGTGCCGACGCAGCCGATATTCAACCTCGGTCGGCTGGTTGTGACTCAAACGCCCAGCCGCGATACGCTTCACTCGCTCCCGATCCGCCGGATGCACTGCGTCGATCCAGTGCCCTTGTCGGGCTTCCTCCGGACTCTGGCCCGTGAAGTCCTTCCAGGAAGTGAATGTTTCGCTGGGCTCTCCCCTCGCGTCGGTCGCCCATACCACCTGCGAAGTCGCATCCACCAGGGAGCGAAATCGTTCCTCACTTTGCTGCAGAAACTGTTCGCTGCGTTTGCGGTCAATGAACTGGCCGAGCTGCCCCCCAATGACGGCGAGCATATCCACCAATTCGGGATCCAACGGCTGAATATCCTGCCCCAGAAAATCCAACGTGCCGAGGATTCGCTCGCCCAGGCGAACGGGGAAACCGGCGGCGGCCGTCAGACCCACACGCAACGCGACTGGGCGACGCGGAAAGTTCGTGGCGGTGAGCATGTCTTCTATGGCCGTTGGTTGCCCCGTTTGCCATACCCGCCCCGGCAGGCCCACACCCTCAGCGAAAGTGGTCGAACGACTGATCTGCTCGAAGGCTGCAAGATCCAATGCAGGATTGTGCCAAGTCTCGACGCAACGAAGGACTCCCGCTGCCTCGTCCAGAAGCCACAGGGCGCCCCAGTTCCATCCACAGGTCCGGCAAACAGTGGCAAGGACCTGGGGAGCGGCATCCGACAGCGTATCGGCCTCGGCCAGGATGCGGGCAATCGTATGCTCGGCGTCCCGCCGCTGCTCGACCACCTTGCGTTGATGGATATCCTCCAGTACCGCCACCAGATACTCCGGCTTGCCCGTAAGACCCGGCACGGCCGAGATTGTCAGGTGCGTCCAGATCATCGATCCATCTTTGCGCCGATACCGCTTGTCGATGGAATAGCCTGGAATCAGCCCCTCGCGAAGCTGCCGGGCTTTGCTCAGGTCTGCCGTAAGGTCGTCGGGGTGGGTAATCTCTTGCCAATGCAGCTGCCTCAGTTCGCTTTCGCTGTATCCCAGGAGATTGCAGAGCTTGCGATTGACCCTTAGCCACCGACCGTCAATGTCTACGTGGGCGATGCCAACCGCCGCCTGCTCGAAAGTGTCGCGGAACAGCTTCGCGTAGCCGGGCATCCGATCCGGAGCCTTACCCGTTTGCGGCAGGGCGGTATTCATACTTGAATTGATATTGGGCGTATCCGGCATACCGCTTCAACAATGATAGGGGCAATACCTCAGCAATTACCGTCAGTAAAGTCCGTACATGAGCAGTCCTTACAGCCAGAATCATAGCGCGCCTAGGCGACAAACGCGGATAATTCTCTTGTCGCTACTTGCCCTGCTCATGGGGACTAGGGGTCCATCTCCCTCCCTTCGACAACCCCGCCTCTCCGCACCCGTTTAGCGCCGCCCCGCAGGGGCGGGTTTTCGCGCCATGCCCCCTCCCCTACGCCCCGTCAAACCCGCTGTGATGCTCCACGAAATGAACCCTCCGCGAACCGAAAGTGCTCGACTGCATCCAAGCCCAGGGATTATGACTTTTGATTCTCTGAAGGGCCAATACCGATCGAGCAGGCCCCTGTCTTACTCCCTCGCCCGGTACTCCGGGAGAGGGTTGGGGTGAGGGCCGTCTGCCGGATTGCTATTACTCCA
>JBLNDH010000607.1:0-5853 GCA_050261455.1 Bacillota bacterium | reverse complement strand
GCCAACTGACCGATCTTCTCGCCAAAGCCACGTCACTGCCCGTGACTGAGGTCAGCGACGGCACCTCGGTCAGCCCCAACCATGTGTATGTCATCCCGCCCAACACGACCATGGCCGTTGTACAAGGCGTGCTGAAACTCACCCCGCGTGGGCCGTCGCGGCTGCAACACCTGCCCATCGATCACTTCCTTCGATCGCTGGCCCAGGACCGCCACGAATCGGCGATCGGCGTGATCCTCTCGGGCAGCGGCTCGGACGGCTCCTTGGGTCTGGGAGAGATCAAGGCCCTGGGCGGCATCACCTTCGCCCAGGACGAGCAGTCGGCGAAGTTCCCCAGCATGCCGCTGCATGCCGTTAACAGCGGCTCCGCGGATTTTGTGCTGCCACCCGATCGGATTGCGCGGGAACTGGCGCACATCGGCCAGCACCCCTATCTCAAGCCGACCAATGCCGCCGGGGAGAGCGGCGGGCCAGCCGGGGACGACTTCCAGAAGATCCTCGGCCTTTTGCACGCCTCCAGTGGCGTCGATTTCACCAATTACCGCGACAAGACGCTCCGCCGCCGCATCGCCCGCCGGATGGCCCTGCATCACAAGGATTCCCTCCGCGACTACGCCAGCTTCCTGGAAGGGAACCGCCCGGAACTCGATGCCCTCTACCACGATGTCCTGATCAACGTCACCAGCTTCTTCCGCGACCCCGAGGTCTTCGAGGCCCTCAAGCAGGTGGTCTTCCCCCAGATCCTCAAGGGCAAGTCCCCGGAGACGCCGATTCGCATCTGGGTGCCCGGTTGCTCCACCGGACAGGAGACCTACTCCCTGGCCATTGCGTTGCTGGAGTTCCTGGACCAGGTGCCTATGCGGCCGCCGGTGCAGATCTTCGGGACCGACATCAACGACTCGGCATCCATCGAGCGGGCTCGCACCGGGTTTTATCCCGAGAGCATCGAAGCGGAGGTCTCTCCGGAGCGGCTGCACCGCTTCTTTTCCAAGGAAGACCGGGGCTACCGGGTCGGCAAGAGCATCCGCGACATGTGCGTCTTCGCGAAGCAGAACGTTGCGGTCGATCCGCCGTTCTCGAACCTGGATCTGGTAAGCTGCCGCAACCTGTTGATCTACCTGTCCAACGCGCTGCAGCAGCGGATCATCCCCACCTTCCACTACGCCTTGTGCGGGTCCGGGTTTCTGATGCTGGGCAGCGCCGAGAGCGTGGGGCGCTTTACGGACCTGTTCGAGCTGGTGGACCCCAGACATAAGATCTACGCCAAGTCGGCCGCGGTGACCCGGCCGTATCCGTACTTCACGGTCGATCCTCATCGGCCGCCGGCTCCGGCCGAGGGCAAGGCTCCGGCCCAGCGACTGCCGACGGTGGCCGATCTTCAGAAGGAAGCGGACCGCATCGCCCTGAACCGCTATGCCCCCGCCGGCGTGCTGGTCAACGAGGAGTTGGAGGTGCTTCAGTTCCGCGGCCGCACGCGCCGGTATCTGGAGCCGCCTGCGGGCGAGGCCAGTTACAACCTGCTGCGTATGGCGAGGGAGAACCTCTTTGCGGCGCTGCGGACCGCCATCCAGGAAGCCCGCAAGCAGAATGCGGCCGTCCGCAAGGAGGGCATCACGTTCCGGGATGAGGAGCAGGTCCGCCAAGTCAACCTGGAGGTCATCCCCGTCAAGCTGCCCGGCTCGGCCCATGGCGGGTTTCTGATCAACTTCGAAGAACCCGGCGCACCGGGCACTGGTCCGCCGACCCGAGCACCTGCGCCCACCGCGCCGGCGGATCGGGGCGAGGCCGAACAGTTGCGGCAGGAACTGGCGGCAGCGCGGGAGTACCTCCAGTCCATCATTGAGCAGCAGTCGGCCGCCAACGAGGAGCTGAGGTCGGCCAACGAGGAGATCCTCTCGGCCAACGAGGAGCTCCAGAGCACCAATGAGGAACTGCAGACCACCAAGGAGGAGATGCAATCCACCAACGAGGAACTGACGACGGTCAACGAGGAACTGCAGAGCCGCAACCTGGAGGTGGCGCAGGTCAATGACGACCTGACCAACCTGCTGAGCAGCGTGAAGATCCCCATCATCATGTTGGGGACGGACCTGCGCATCCGCCGCTTCACGCCTGCGGCGGGCAAGGTGCTGAACCTGGTTGCCAGCGACGTTGGCCGGCCCCTGGGCAACATCCGCCTGCCCCTGGAGGTGCCGGATCTGGAGCCGCTGGTTCTGGACGTGATTGCCAGCATGGCGGCCAAGGAGCGGGAAGTTCAGGATGCCGGCGGCCACTGGTACTTGATGCGGCAGCATCCCTACCGCACGGCCGACAACCGGATCGACGGGGCCACACTGGTGCTGATCGACATTGACGAGAGCCGGCGGGCGCAGGAGCAGGTCAAGGCCTCGCGCGACTACGCCATGGCCATCGTGGACACCGTCCAGGACCCGCTGCTGATCCTGAGCAGCGACCTGCGCGTCGTGACCGCCAGCCGCTCGTTTTACGAGACCTTCCGGGTCGCTCCGCAGGAAAGCGAAGGCCAGTTCGTTTACGAGCTGGGCAACGGACAGTGGAGCGGCCCTAGGCTGCGGGCGCTGCTGGAAGACATTCTGCCCGGTGGTTCAGAACTGACAGATATCGAGGTTGAGCACGACTTCCCCCGCATCGGGCGCAGGACCATGCTGCTCAACGCCCGGCGGCTCTCGGCGGAGCCGAAGCAGACGGGGATGATCCTGCTATCCTTCAAGGACATCACCGATCGCAAGCACCTGGAGGAGCAGCTCCGCAAGCACGTCACCGAGGTGACCGATGCCAATGCCGCCAAAGATCATTTCCTGGCCGCCCTCAGCCATGAGCTGCGCACGCCGCTGACGCCGGTGCTGATGACCGCCTCGGCCCTGGAAGGGCGCAAGGACTTGCCCGCGGATGTGCTTGAAGAGATTGCCATCATGCGCCGGAACATCGGCCTGGAGGCGAAGCTTATCGACGACCTGCTGGACCTGACGCGCATCGCCCGCGGCAAGCTGGAGCTGGACCTGCATCCGCAGAACATCTGCAAGCTCCTGGAAGAGACGCTGCGCATCTGCGAGGCGGATATTGCCGGCAAGGAGCTGCACCTGCGCCTGGACCGCAAGTCCACGCACTGCGGCATGATGGCCGATGGCCCGCGTCTCCAGCAGGTGTTCTGGAACCTGATCCGAAATGCCATCAAGTTCACGCCCGCCGACGGCCACATCGCCGTGCAGACGCGCAACGACGATCGGGGGCGGCTCATCATCGAGATCGCTGATACCGGCATGGGCATCGAGCCGGAGTTGCTGCCGCGTCTCTTCAATGCCTTTGAGCAGGGCGGCCAGGGCACCACGCGCCGGTTCGGCGGGCTGGGGCTGGGGCTGGCGATCGCCAAGGCCATCACCGAGATGCACGGGGGCAGCCTCCGCGCCGAGAGCCTGGGCAAAGGCCGCGGCGCAACCTTCACGATCGAGCTGCCGACCGATGCCGAGGCGGAGAAACTGTTGGCGGAAGCCGTCGCGCCTCCTCCTCCGCCCGAGGTGCCGGCGGCTGCGATGCAGTCGCTGCGCATCCTGGTGGTGGAAGACCATGCGGACACGGCGCGCCTGATGAGCCGGCTGCTGGAGAGCCTGGGGCATGCCGTGAAGACGGCCGGCGACATTCGCACCGCCAAGGCGCTGGCGGCCGATCAGGCGTTCCATGTGGTCATCAGCGACCTTGGCCTGCCTGATGGGAGCGGTCTGGATCTGATGCGGCAACTGAAACAGGAACACGGCGTGAAAGGCATTGCGTTGACTGGCTATGGCATGGAGGCTGACCGGGAGCGTACTCGCGCGGCCGGTTTCGTGGAGCACCTGGTGAAGCCGATCAACTTCGAGCAGTTGCAGGCGGCCATTGCTCGCGTGGCGAATGGGCATTAAGAAGTTGCAGCCGGTGATGTTGCGGCAGCACTTTGGTCAGCAGGGACGTGATCTGCCAGGCATGGCGGATGTGGCTCCCTTGCGTATCGCCTGACGGTTGCGACGATGTGAGCAATACGCTGACGCGGCTCGTGCCGAAGGGCGGATAGCGTTCCGTGATCGCGACCGGCGTGGCAGCCCTGCGATGTGGATGTCGCGAGCGAAAAATCGGCGTGCTCAAATACGATGAGGGACGGTACGCTATCGAGGGAATGTGTCCCGCCGCATCATGCGAGCACGAGTGCCGACCGCGGGCGCAACAGCGGTTAACTCACGCCCCTACGTCTCTCGGGCCGGGCAGCCAGATCGCTCCGCCGCCCGCTTGGGGGCTTCGTATGGCACTGCTGGCAGTGTGGATCGCTCTGCTGGCTTGCGGCGGATGTGCCGGTCTGAGCGGCCCATCGAAGAAATCGCCGGAAGAAATGGGCGCAGCGCAAGGACAGAAAACCATCCTGCCGGCGGAACTCGACGAGTTGACCCGCGCCTTCGCCGACCGCTATGTCGGCCTGCTCTCTTCCACGTGTGACGCCCTGAAGAAGGACAACCCCAACGCGGCGCAGCGGCGCGAAGCGCAGCAGTTGCTGCTGAACTGCGCCACCAATGTCTATGACATTGCCAGCAACGCTGATGCGTTCACCCGCATGCTCGATCTGGTGGTCGTCACCACGCTGGTAAGCCAGGTGTGGATCGACGATAACAGGGCCGGGGAGGTCTTCCCCGATCGCGCGGAGGTCCTGGTTCGCGCCCTGCACCACGGCCGCGTGGAGGCCTGGGCGCTGGCCGCCCAGGTGCTTCGGCCGGATCAGCTTGATCTGCTGGACTACTTGATCTGGGACTGGCGGCGGCACAATCCCGACATGACGCGAGCGGCGTTTGTCCGCTTCTCCAATTTCGCCGTGGGCCGGGGCAGGTCCGCCGACGCCGAGGTGCTGGCCGCCGGCGGGTTCTTCGCGGGTATCGGGCAGGTCGGCAAGGCCGTGGACGAGGCCCGTCTGCTTACCGAGCGGATATTCTATTTGTCCAAACGCGCGCCCACGCTGCTGGGTTGGACGGCGGAGGCGATGAAGGAGGACATATTCGCCGCGCCCGACGTCGGCAAGGCTCTGGCCGACATGCACCGCGTGACCGACCAGATTGAGCAACTGCCTGCGCATGTCGCGGCCGAGCGGCAAGCCATTCTTGCTGCCCTTGATAAGCGGCTGAAAGGCGCGGATGCAACACTAGGCAATCTCAGGGCCGCCTTGACGGAGGCGATCCGGACGAGCGATTCGCTCAAGGAGATGCTCAAGACAGCGGACCCGCTATTCGCTCGCTTCGACGCCTGGGACCGATGGTCCGTCAGTCTGCCTGGCCATCGCTCGTTTGACATCCGTGAGTACACGGAGGGGGTGAAGGAACTGGCGGTAGCGGTGGGAAAGGTGAACGATCTGCTCAAGTCGTCGAACAACCTGCTGGCGTCGCCGGAATGGGACCGCCGCATGGAGCAGGTGAACCAATCCGCCGATGCGCGGATCAAAGTGGCGGCCGAGCAGAGCCAACTGTTAATGGATGACTTCTTCCGACGGCTGTACGTGGCCTTGGGCGGATTCTTCGCCATGCTCATCCTCTACCGAGTCGTCACGCTCCTGCTCATGCGGCGTTCCAGGGCCGTGGAAGGACGAAAGGGGACTGCTCCATGAGATGGGTGTTCCTGGCTGTTGCCGCCGTTGCAGTGTGCATCGTGGTCACGGCCTGTTCCGCACCGCCGGCGGCCAGGAAACCGGGCGCACGCAATGAACTCAACGGCGAGGTTCGTCCCGCCCAGCCCGTCACCCCGGACAAGACGGACAAACCTCCCATCTCATCCGACCTGCTGGCGGCGTACAGGATTGTGGATGGATTGTCGGGACGCATCATCAGC
>JBLNDH010000606.1:0-9966 GCA_050261455.1 Bacillota bacterium | reverse complement strand
GGCGGCGATGGCGGGGCTGAAGTACATCGTCAATGTGGTGTACGACATCGAGCGGAGAATCGTCGGGTGCTTCTGCGGCGATCCGGTGGCGGCACACCGGCAAGGATCCAAGCGGTCGCGCGAAGTCTACGCGGTGCATCTGCCGACGCGGGCCGATATTGTCGTGATCGACTCGCATTCGCAGGACCGCGACTTCTGGCAAAGTGCCAAGGGGCCTTATGCTGGAACGATGGCCGTCAAGGACGGGGGCTCGCTGATCCTCGTTTCGCCCAATCCCGAGGGTGTGGCCAGCAATCATCCCAACCTGATGCAGATCGGCTATCGGCCCAGCGCCGAGATCGTGGCGATGGTCCAGCGGGGCGAGATGGATGATCTGGTGGGCGTGGCGATTCTTCACGACATGAGCCAGATCGTGGACAAGACCGACTGCATCATGCTCTCGCCGGGCGTGAAGAAGGAGGAAGCCGAGAAGATTGGGTTTCGCTACGCCAGCACCAGCCAGCAGGCCATCGAGATGGCGCTGCAACGGCAGGGGCCCGATGCGAAGGTGGCGGTGATCCGCTATGGCGGGCATGTGCTGCCGATCGTGGAGGATGAGGTTGAGGAATTGACCGCAAGTCCGACATGAAAACGACGCAGAAGAGTCCGTCGCATCGTGGCGAGCCTCCACCGGGCGGCGAAAGGGCTGGTCCGGAATGGCGTGATATCGCGCGGGCTTCGCAGCGTGATGAAGGTGATCGGCCTGCGCCGACCGAGCGAGGCGTGCTGTATGCACCGGGCTGGCCGGGCGCCGAACCGAGCTGGACCACCAGTGCCAAGGACGGTGCGGGAACGGCCCTGAGCGGGTCGAGCCGCTGCTGGTTTACGCTGGCCCAGGGGATTGTAACGGAGGTGTACTTTCCCCGCCTGGACCGGGCCTGCTTGCGCGATCTGGGGCTCCTGGTGAGCGATGGCCATCACTTCGCCGCCGACGAAAGGACGGACACGGAACAGCAGGTACAGATGGTGGAACCGGGTGTGCCGGCGTATCGCGTCGTGAACGTGGACCACCAGGGGCGCTACAGGATCGAGAAACAGATCCTGAGCGATCCGCGGCACGATGCGCTGGTGCAGCGGATTCGATTCCAGCCGCATCAAGGCCGCGTCGAGGACTACCAGCTGTATGCGCTGCTGAGCCCGCGGCTGGGGGACCAGGGGTGGGGTAATACGGCATGGCTGGGCAACTACAAGGGCGTGGAGATGCTCTTTGCGCAGCGGGCGGACAATGTGCTGGCATTGGCCTGCTCATCGGGCTGGCGAAAGCGGTCGGTGGGGTTTGTCGGCATCTCGGATGCATGGCAGGACGTCATGCGGCATAAGCAGATGACCTGGCAGTACACACGCGCGGAGAATGGGCACGTGGCGCTGGCCGGACAGGTCGATCTCCGCCAGGCCGAGTTTGTCCTGGCCTTGGGACTGGGGGAGAATGCAGCCACGGCTGCACTGAAGGCGATCCTGTCCTTGGAGGAGGATCCCGAGCGGATTCTGGAGTGGTATACCGGGGCGTGGCGATCCTGGCAGGGGCAGTTGCTGCCGTTGGATGTGCAGTCGCCGCAACGGAAAGGAAGAGACCTGTACCGCGTCAGCGCCGCCGTGCTCGAAACGCACCGGAGCCTGGAGCTCTCGGGAGGCGGCGTGGCCAGCCTCACCGTCCCGTGGGGCCAAGCCCGCACCGACAGTGATCCGCGCGGGTATCAACGGGTGTGGACCCGCGACCTGGTGGAAAGTGTGTCGGGGCTGCTGGCCGCGGGATCGATGGCGGAAACGCGGAATACCCTGCGATATCTGCAGGGAACCCAAGAGCCCGACGGACACTGGCCACAGATGATGCAGCTGGACGGGGTCGCGCACGGCGTGCAGGTGCAGATGGACGAATCGGCGCTTCCAGTTCTGCTTGCCGCCCTGGGTCACCGGGAGCGAGCCATCGACGATCGGGAGATGCAGCGGGCCTGGCCAATGCTCCGTGCCGCGGCCCTATACACGCTCCGCCGTGGCCCCACAACTCCGGGCGATCGCTGGGAAAACGCCGCCGGCTATTCACCCTATACCCTGGCCACGGAAATCGCGGCGCTGGTCGTGGCTGCGGAACTGGCCAAGCGTCTGCACGAGAAGGAACTGGCGACATTCATGCTGGAAACGGCCGACGCATGGAACAGCGCCATCGAGGAATGGACGTACCTGAGGGGAACCGAAATGGCCCGGCGCGTCGGAGTGGATGGATACTACCTGCGTATCATGCCGCCGGATGGGGATGCTTCGCAGCCCCTGGGAAGCGTGCCGGAATTGCCGGCGGCGTAGGTGGTCAGCCCGGATGCGCTGGCGCTGGTGCGTTTCGGCTTGCGGCGAGCGGATGATCCGCGGATCGTGAATACGTTGCGCGTGATCGATGCCAACTTGCGTGTGCAGACGCCGTATGGACCATGCTGGCGGCGCTACAGCGGCGATCACTATGGCGAGCAGGACGATGGGACGCCTTTCCCGGGTTACGGGGACAGACAGAGCCATGGGCGGTGCTGGCCGCTGCTGACCGGCGAGCGGTCCCACTACGAACTGGCGGCGGGGCATATCGAAGAGGCCAGACAATTGCTGGCTACCATGAGCCAGTTCGCCAACCCCGCGGGCATGATTCCGGAGCAGGTGTGGGACGCGCCGGATCTTCCGGACAAGGGCCTGTTCTGCGGCCGGGCATCCGGTTCGGCGATGCCGCTGGCCTGGGCGCATGGGGAATACGTGAAGCTCCGTCGTTCAATCCGCGATGGCCGGGTTTTCGACCTGCCCGAGCCGGTATACCGCCGGTATGTGGTGGAGAAAAAGGTGTCGCCCCGTGTGATCTGGCGGTTCACGCATCAGATCCCGTCAATGCCTTCGGGAAAACGGCTGCGGATCGAAACACGATCGCCGGCACGCGTGCGGTTCAGCTTGGATGCCTGGCACACGGTACGCGACCAGGAAACCACCGACACGCACTTGGGCTTGTACTTCACGGACCTGCCGACGGAGACCCTTGGCGCCGATGGCCATGTCCATTTCACATTCTTCTGGCCCCAGCCGAATCGCTGGGAGGGTCGCGACTTTGTCGTGCGGATCGATGACCACGGGACCGGCCGGTATTGGGGTCAGCAACGGACGTCATGAACAAAGAGTTCAAGCCGCATCCTGACTTCCCCTTCCGGATCGTTGGTACCGACGGACCAACCGCTATCCCCCTCCACTCGGCGGCTTGGATGGGTGTGGGATTCCTTGGCTGGTGGTCTGCTCAATAACCGCCTGCGACGCGGGAATGTGTAAGCGACCGCTTGCCTGGTCGTCCGCGATCGTAGAAGGGGAACGTGGTGGCTTGCCCACGTATCGGTGTGCCGGCAAGTTGTAGCATCCCCGTTCTGGTTGTTGCTTCTGGATGTACGCCGATCCGTTCGTATACCGGTTGTCAGGCCGGAATCAAATCGAGCAGAAACTCCGGAAAGCTCGCCGGCCCTGCGAAGGTTACGATCAGTCTGCCATGTTCGTCGCCACCACGGTTGCGCCTTCCCGCGGTCACTGGAAGATCTCCCGCCGGGCGGCCTCCCAGATGGCCAGCACGGCCGGGTGCTTCAGCTTCTCCTCTACGGAGATGGCGTAAAACTGCTGCTTGACCTGCTCGGTGCGTCCCACGACGCGTACTTCGTGCTCTCGTCGCACGTCCGCTTCTACCACCGAGGGCGAAGCGAAGATGCCCATGCCGGCCTTCCCGAAGGAGGTCAGCAGCGCCACATCGTCGCATTCGGCCACGACCACTGGATGGATGCGCTGGGAAGCGAGCCACAGGTTGAGATCGTGCCGCAGGGCCGTTCCCTCGGTGGGCAGGACCAGCGGCGCGCCATCCAGCGACTTGGGGAACCCCCGCCGGTACTTCTCCGCCAGCGTGACGGTGCCGAGGAATGTGACGCCGCACTCGCCCAGAAGGTGGTTGTATCCCCGTAGTTGGACCCCGCTGCCGATGGGCGAGTCGCTCAGGACGATATCGGTGCGATGGGCCGCCAGATCGGCGAGCAGACGGTCCACTTTGTCCTCGCGGCAGGTCAGCCGAATTGGCTGCGCAAGCTGCGTCGCCGGCTCCAGCAGAAGCTGAACTACGCTCTTGGGCAGCACGTCCAGAACGCCCACCGCGAGTTTCAAAGGACGATCGGCCGGACGCCGCTCGATGGCCTCCAGCAGTTCCCGCCCCAAGGAGAAGATCTCGTTGGCGTAGTTGAAAGCCACACGCCCGGCCTCGGTGAGCACCAGCCCGCGCCCCACCCGCTCGAAAAGCGGTGTGCCCAGCGACTGCTCCAGTTCCTTGATCTGGGCGCTGACGGTCGGTTGCGAGACCATCAGTTCCTCGCTGGCGCGAGAGACACTGCCCTCTCGCGCCGCAACCCAGAAGTACTCCAGATGGTGGTAATTGAGCCATTTCATGCGGCCAGTGTACCATAGGATAATCCAATAGTTCACATCGAAAGTAAGTATTGGATCTATAGATCGCGGAGGTCTAGGATGCGGCACACAGGGGGTTGGCACCACATGATGAGGTGGATAGCTCGGACCGGCACTTGTGCCAGGACGGGGCTGCTGTCTGCCAGAAAGGATGTGTTCCATGCGAGGACGCCCGATTGTCTTGACGGATACCGATGTTCGCAGGCTCCGAGATGAGATCCGTGTGGCCCGCAGCTCCTGGGCAACGTATACGCCGGCCGTGGACATTCTGGAAGCCCGGCTGCGCCGCGCCCAGATCGTCGCACCCGTGGCGGCTCTCCGGGATACGGTCACGATGAATTCGCGGTTCCAGGTGCGCGACCTGCGCAGCGACGAGACCGAAACCCTGACGCTGGTCTATCCGCTGGAAGCGGATCACCAGCAGCAGAAGGTGTCCGTCCTTTCGCCCGCCGGTCTGGCGGCCCTTGGGGCGCAGGTGGGCGACTTCATCGCCTGGAGCGACGCGGACGAGTCCCGCAGCGCCCGGATCGAGGGCCTGCTCTATCAACCCGAAGCTGCCGGCCATCGCCATCTCTGATCCTGTTCAGAAAGGAGATCTCCAATGACCAGCGAAGTGCTCATGACACGCAAGGATGTTCGACGGCTCCAGCAGATGATCCAGGATCTTCGCGCCAGCGGGAGGCAGCACACGCAGTTTGACGCCCTAGAGCGTGAACTGGCCAGGGCTCGAGCCCTCTCGATCCGCGAGGTGCCGGAGGACGTGGTCACCATGAACTCGCGGGTGCGGCTCAGGGACCTAGCCACTGACGAACGGGATGTTTACACGGTGGTCTACCCACGCCGCGCCGACTGGGCGGTGGGCCGCATCCCGGTCCTAGCGCCGCTGGCCACAGCCCTGTTGGGCGTTCGCGAGGGAGCGGTGATCCGGCACGGCGGCCCAGACAGCGCCCGCACCCTGGAAGTGGAGCGTGTGCTGTACCAGCCGGAAGCCGCCGGCGATTACCACCTGTAAAGAATGCGTGGAGGTGACGCATGGGGCACGATATTCGGGATGCCCTGTGGAAACTGCCGGCGTGCCTGGGGGCGGTCCTGCTGCTGGGGATCGTCATCGTTCTCGCGCCGTATCTGCTGGCCCTGCTACTGGGCGTGGCGTTTGCGAAAGTCGCCGTACGCGGCATTCGGCGGCTGGTCCTCACGCCTTCTTATAGGATTTGCCTATGGACTGTATCGAAACTTGGTATTTGTCCAATAGGTGATGACTCCCTACTATGCGGTAGCAAAGGAGGTGACCATGCGAGTTTCGATCCGCGGCCTGAGCTTCAAGCTGACGGATGCCATTGTTCGGCACGTTGAGGATTGCGTCGAAGCCGCATTGGGATCGGCCTCCGGGCGCATCGATCAGGTCACGGTACGGCTGGACGACGTCAATGGCCCCAAAGGCGGCCGGGACAAACGGTGCCGCATCGTCCTGTGGCTGCGCCGCACCGGGGTGATTGTTGCCCAAGCCGTCCACGAGGACCTGTACATCGCGGTGGAGCAAGCCGCGGCGAAGGCCAAAGACATGGTCCGTCGGCATCGGACTCGCCGTCGAGCCCTCCATCGGACGTATGTCGTGCGGCTTGATCGGCATATCCGCGTCTGACCGCTGAACCTTCGGGGCATCAAGCTCTCATATTGCCGACAAGGCTTCTGAACGCCGGCATGCGCCGGCGGCGGAGGCCGTCCCAAGCACGGTCGGGGAAACGACCGCTTCTCTGGCATCTCTGGAGGTCCTTGCCTCCAGGAAAGGAGTCTTCATGAATAGCAGCGCACTGGTCGTGAACAAGATGGACTATGGCAGGCTCGCCGAATTGCTGGGTTCCACCTACATCGGAACGAGGGATCGGCCGTATCTCCAAACCCTCAAGGACGAACTGGCCGCCAGCCGCCGGACCCCGCCTGCCCGCGTGCCCAAGGGCGTCGTCACCATGCGATCGCGCGTGCGGGTGCGCGACCTGGACAGCGACGAGGTTGAGACCTTCACCCTGGTTTATCCGGAGGAAGCGGACCTGGATGAAGGCAAGCTCTCGGTGCTCTCCCCACTGGGAAGTGCGGTGTTCGGGGCTCGAGTCGGTGACGTGGTGAGCCGACGTCTGCCGGGCGGCATCCTGTCCGTGAAGGTCGAGGCGATCCTATACCAGCCGGAAGCGGCGGGTGACCACGATCTATGAACAAAGGCGAGTTCCTCGCCAAAGGAGGTGAAGCGATATGACTCGTGAAATCATGATTACAGATGCCGATCTCCGGAGGCTTCAGGACGTGTTCTGTCCTGCCGCGGAGTCGGCGCCCTTGGAAGCATTGGTGCCGGAGTTGGGTCAGGCGCGGATCATTCCCTCGGACGATGCGCCGCCGGACCTGGTCACGATCGACTCGCGACTGGAGCTTCGGGACATCCACACGAAGGAGTCGCAGACCTGCACCCTGGTTTGCCAGCCCGAGGTGGACGGCGTTGAGCAGCCCGTATCGGCACTGACTCCCGCAGGCTTGGCCCTTCTGGGCCGGCGGGTGGGAGACTGCATCGGCTGGTGGGCCGACAGCGCGCTGCAGATGGCCCGGATTGACCGGCTCCTCTACCAGCGTGAGGCGGCTGGCCGAACCGACGCGGGTCTCCTCTCGCTTTCCGGCTGAGGCACTGGCAACTTGATGAAAGGACTGTTGATCATGCTGCGTGAAACCATCATTGCTCAGGATGACCTGCGGAGACTCCGGGAGGAGATCCGCGAGGAGTTGCGCCTGGCCCGAACGCGGCATGCGCCGCTGGCGGTCCTGGAAGCCAAGCTGCGCAATGCCCGGATCGTTCCCGAAAGCCAGATCCCGGATGATCTGGTCACCATGAACTCGCGGCTCTGGGTCCGGGACATCCCCACCGGCGTACCGGAGATGGTCACGCTGGTGTACCCGCTGGAGGCCGACCTCGATGAGGGGAAGATCTCCGTCTTCAGCCCGCTGGGGACGACGATCCTGGGCAAGCGGGTTGGGGAAACGGTCCGCTGGTGCGATGACGAGGGCCGCCACACGGCCACCATCAATCGGCTCTTTTATCAGCCCCAGGCGGGCGCGATCCCGTTTCTTGGGGCAGAAAGGAGATGAGCCCGATGTGGAGCGAAATGCCATATCCGCACACGGTGGAGTCGGCACACAGCCGGCGGCCCGGCGATGTGGAACGTGAACCGTTTCTGGACTTCGATCCGGTTGGCGACTGGCCCGAATGGACGGGCCAGGAGAAGCCGGACCATGGCCGCGACCGATCTCCTCGCGACGCCAGTGGCTAGCGCGAGGGAATCGCCGCATCACACAGATCGGAGCCCTTATGAAAAACGAAGTTGTCATCACGGCGGCCGACTTTCAGCGTCTGAAGGATCTGATCCGCACCGCCCGCTGTGTCTGGCCCTATGGGGCGTATGTCAATGCTCTGGAGCGGGAGCTTCGACGGGCACGGATCGTGCCCCCGGACCATGTGCCGGAGGATGCGGTTACGATGAACTCGCGGGTGCGCCTCCGGGACCGGGACATCGACGAACGGGCCATTTATACGGTGGTCTATCCCCACCACGCAGATGAGGATGAGGACAAGCTCTCCGTGCTCTCGCCGCTGGCGACGGCGATCCTGGGCAACCGCGTCGGCGACGTGGTCCGCTGCCCCGTTCCCTCCGGCACCCGTACCGTGAAGATCGAGCGGATCTTCTATCAGCCTGAAGCCGCCGGGGACTACCACCTTTAGTCCGCTCATTCAAGCATCGACTGGAGTCGTTTGTTATCCAAGGAGTATTGCCATGCGCATCAGAGTCTTTGTCGCCAATATGGAACTGCCGCCGGCCCTGCGTCATCACGCGGAGGTCCGCACGTGGCTGGCCCTGCAGCGTTTCGCCCGACGCATGCGCTGGGCCGAGGTGCATCTGCGCTCCTGCAATGGGGTGCGGGGCAACGCCGGCAAGTGCTGCCGGATCGAGGCGTGGCTGGGCACTGCGGGCCTGGTGGTCGTCGAGCAGATGGATGTCGATCCCTATGCTGCGATCGACCTGGCCGCCGCTCGCCTGAAACAGGCTGTTGCCCGCCGACTAAAGGCCCTGTGGCAGAAGCAGCGGAGGCAACTGGCAGAGGGCCGCGAGGAACTGGCCCTGATGGAGGTGTAGTCATGCATTCCCAATCCGCACTGGTCATCGCCCGAGCGGGCAAAGCGAGACGCCTGCCCGAACTGCCGTGGTTGGCCAGCCGGTACCACGTCCGCGTGACTGACTGGATCCTGTTCTGCGACGATGGCTGGCGGGACATCCTCGCGGGGCACGCGGGTCTCTGGACCGTCTACGAGCACAAGCTGCTCACGTCCGTCTATCTCCACCGACCAGGCCTCATCGCCGTGGTCAGTCACCCTGGCTACTGCATGGGCGAGGATGCGGCCTTCGCTGGTCAGGACGAGGTCAGGAGACTGGCTGAGCGTCTGAACTGGTACTCTCTGCCCGCCACGATCATGGGCTTCTGGACCAACCCGTGGTGGGGACTTGAGCAAGTTATCGAGCCCGAGGCCATGGAGCCCAGTGAAGAGGCGGAGGTCGTCACATAAGGAAGCGTGTGGCGGAGGATGAAGGAAACCCGCACGCGTCGTCACAAGGGATCAGGAGGCTGGAAGGCAACGTTGTCGCTTGTTTGGCCAAATACTCCTTCACCTGGCGGTCGTACTCGGTCCGGCTCTCCGGGATGCCATATAGGGGCCCAGACGGACCCGCTTGCCCAAGCCACACATAGGCCCGCCCGCTTGGTTGGTGCAGGCAGTAGCGTGGCATCTTCGGTTTCCCTTTGCGCACGTAGTTTCTCCAACTGACCCAAATCTGAGTCGTAGACTACGACTTTTGGGGGTCAAAGAACGAGGGGATAAGGCGGGTCGCAAAAACGAAAAATCCCCTGATTATTCAGGGGTTTTCGTGAATCGGGGCACCGGGATTTGAACCCGGGACCTCCTGGACCCAAACCAGGCGCTCTAATCCAAGCTGAGCTACGCCCCGTGAGGCACAAAGGCCTTTTTTATCATGGCTTCTACCGATCGCGGCCGCTGGGTTACCAGGCCGTGATGGGTTGGCTGCAGCCAGCGAAGCCACAGCCAAGGCCCTCAAGTCTATTAGAACCGCCGCGGAAGGCAAGCGCTCGATCTGTTGGCCGCCCTGGATGGCTCAAGTGGGGGGCCTATGGGGAGAAATGGCCACGGCTCAGACCTTCACCTTCATGCCATCGAACCCCACTTCGATTCCATGGGGCAGGAAGGTTCGGACCAGGTCCTCGTACAGCAACCCTCCGTTGTGCGAGAAATGGGTGGCGATGAGGCGGGTTTTCTGGGTGGTGATGCCGCGGCCGCGGAACTCCTCGACCATCCATTTGACGCCATCGACTCCCATGTGGCCATGGTTGGAGGTGGCCAAGGCCCCATTCGTGCAGTCGAACACG
>JBLNDH010000605.1:0-3000 GCA_050261455.1 Bacillota bacterium | reverse complement strand
AGCGGCCTGCCCAGTGTCTTGGCCAGCTCGGCGCGATTCGGCTTGACGAGCGTCGGCCCGGCCGGCAATGCCGTCATCAGCGCCGCCCCCTGGGCATCCACGATCGCGGGAATCCCAGCCTTGGCCGCCATCCGCGTGCACTGCGCGTACAAATCCTGCGGCGCCCCGGGCACCAGCGTGCCCGACATCGTGACCATCCGCGATTTCTTGATCAGCCCCGGCAGCTTTGCCAGCAGCGCATCCCACGCCTCCTGCTCCACCGGCTTGGCCTCCTCAACCAATTCCGTATGCACATCGCCGCCCTGATCGATCACCGTGATGCACATGCGCGTATTGGCCTTGACTGTCACGAAATCGTGAGGCACGCCCGCCGTATCCAGGTCCCGCCGGAGCTGCTCGCCACGGTCCCCTCCCCAAAAACCGATCGCCAACGCCCGCTCCCCCAGGACGGTGAGGATCCGGGCCACGTTGATCGACTTGCCCGCCGGCGTCTCCAGCACCTCAATTGCCCGGTTGACGTTGCTGAGCGTAAGCTGCTTGAAGATCATCGTTCGCTGAACCGCCGGTGTTGTGCCTAGGCAAAGAATCATGCCCCGAATTGTCGATCCGGACGCCTGAATTGCAATGGCGCACAACAACGCTCAGGGAGCTTGCTCCCGGGGGCTCCTCCGATAACCGGACCTGTCGTCCCGCCCAACTTGATGTCCCGCTGAATAGCCCCCCTCAATCCCGAAAGTGCTCGACTGCATCCAAGCCCAGGGATTTATCCCTGGGACCCCGCGTGTACTCACTTCCGCTTCGGGTTGGACTCATTTACAGCAATTCCCGATTCTGCCTACTCCTCTGACCTTTCTCCCTCGCCCGGTACTCCGGAACATGATGCACGTGCATCATCTGCTTCAGCCCCAACGGTACGCCAGTCCGCAGACTTCTCCCAAGCCCGTTTCGCGGCGGCCCGCAGGGCCGCGCTCCTGCCTCTGACCCCCGACCCCTCTCCCCCGACCCCTGCCTCTCTGGGGTGAGGGTTCAGAGCCAGGTCTGCACCCAAACGGGAATAGCTCTAGCCTCACCGGGTACTGAGTCTCCCTGATTCCCGGCGAATCGAAATACTACCTCTCCTTCAGGTTCGCCCCGACCCGAAAAACAGCTCGGCCCGACTGGCCGGACTGCGATATCGGTGCTAGCATTGATCGATCAGCAGCACCGTCTGGGGCTGGGATCGGTATCGACGGAATTCGACGAGGTATGGGAACCGGATGGGTCGATCGCCGTCGCATATTTGTTCGGGAAGTCCGCGCTACTTGTGCAGAATAATCGGTATGTTGCAGGTTGTGATCCAACACTCCCCTGTGCCGCCATGCTGCGTATTCTCCCTTGGATGTCTACGCTTTCAGGGTGAACGTCCCAGGTAAAATAACCGATAATGACTCAAGCCAGGGTCGGCTATCCGAACGACAACGGATGCCTCAGGAGGAATCAAAACGTGGTATCGCTGCTGCCCACAACTCCAACGCGGGTTGACCTCTCACAAGGTGTTCACCCGCTGTTGGCCGATGTTCCCGGCGAATGGCATGTGTTGCACACCAAGAGCCGCCAGGAGAAGGCTCTGGCGGATGACCTTCGCATACGCGGCATCGCCTGTTTCCTCCCCTTGCTAAGCCAGGTTCGTCATTATGGGACACGCAAAGCCATCGCGGACATGCCCCTGTTCCCCGGCTATGTGTTCCTCCGCGGAACCCTCGAACAGGCCTATCAGGCCGATCGTACCCGTCGCGTCGCCCACATCATCCGCGTCGTTGATCAGAAACAGCTCGAGTGGGAATTGACTAATCTGCACTTGGCCCTGCAAGCCAAGGTGCCGCTGGAGCCCTATCCCTACCTCCAGAAGGGCGTCCGTGTCGAAGTACGCTCCGGCCCCTTCCGTGGCCTTCAGGGCATCATCGAAGATCGCCTGAAGGATCAACGCCTGATCCTCCAAATCGACATCCTCGGCCGTGCCGTCAGCGTCGAAATCGACGGCGCCCTCCTCGAACCCATCGACTGACAACCCCGAATCCCAGCTTTCAGCGAACAAGAGAGTTGCCTGCGAGTCTGCATCCACCCTCAGGAAGAGGGTATTCCCTGAGACTCAACCAGCTGTTGGTGTAGATTCGTGAAGATTCGTGGGTAATCCGTTTCGACTTGCAACCCAATCCGTGTGCGTCATAGCCCCGGGATCGCAATCGGCTGCACCCGCGGACTCAGATCCAGCACCTGGCTCGCCGTCTGCGCAATGGACCGCCCGATGCTGATCGACGCCGTTGCCGCCGGCGACGGCGCATTGAGCACATGAACCATCCGCGGAGCATTCTGGATGCTGAAATCGTCCACCAGCTTGCCGTTGCGGTCCAACGCCTGGGCGCGGATACCCGCCCCGCCCGGCTGAAGATCCTCCAACCTCAATTCCGGCATCAGCCGTTGCAACGCCTTCAGGAACGCCCGCTTGCTGAATGAGCGATACATCTCCCCAAACCCCGTCTTCCAATACTTCATCGCCATCCGCCAGAACCCCGGAAAGCTGAACGTGCCCAACAGATCCCGTGGCGAGATCTGCCGCCAGGAGTACCCCTCACGCGCCAGCGCCAACACCGCATTCGGCCCCGCTTCCACACCGCCGCCGATCATCCGCGTGAAGTGAACCCCCAGGAACGGAAACGCCGGGTCCGGCACCGGGTAAATCAAATTCCGGCAAAGCCCCCACGCCTGCGGTGCGAGTCGATAGTACTCCCCACGGAATGGAACGATCTGCACTTCCGGATTCAGCCCGCACATGCGAGCCACTCGATCGCTCTGCAACCCCGCACAGTTAACCAGGCCTCTCGCCTCGATGTCCCCCTGCCCCGTGTGCAGGATAATCGCCTCGTTCCGAACACTGATCTGCCTCACTCGCGTCGAGGTACGTACCTGCCCGCCCGCCTCGCAGACAACCTGGGCATATGCCTGCGTGACTGCCTTGTAATC
>JBLNDH010000604.1:0-5486 GCA_050261455.1 Bacillota bacterium | reverse complement strand
GGATTCGAGCACTTTCGGGATTGGGAGGATGGATTCAGAATCGGCGGTGCTTGGCGTTGGTCAGGGGATGAGAGTGATGCTTGCGATCGAACGCGTGGCGTCGGCCTGGGCGTGAGGGGGCCTTGGACCATCGACTGATGGCCGGGCGGTCTACCGTGGCGACGATCCCGGAATCCTGCCGGGCGACCGCATGCTGCGCCGATCGCTGGATTGCGGCGCGAGGCTGGGGTTTATGAGCCGGGCGTTGCGGAGCGGGGGATGGAGCAGCGACGGACTTCGGCGATGCATTCTGGACCGGGATGGTCTGGCGGATGAGGCGTTCGATGGCCTTGAGATAGTCGCGTTCCTCGCCGTCGCAGAAGGAGAAGGCGATGCCCGAAGCCCCGGCGCGGCCGGTGCGTCCGATGCGATGGACGTAGGTTTCCGGCTCGTTGGGAATATCGAAGTTCACCACATGGGAAATGCCGTCCACATCGATTCCGCGTGAGGCGATGTCCGTGGCGACCAGCACCGGGGGATGCGACGATTGGAAGCTACGCAGAGCGCGTTGGCGGGCGTTCTGCTTCTTGTTGCCATGAATCGCCTCGGCCTGGAGCCCCGCAGCCCGAAGATATTTGACGACGCGGTCGGCGCCATGCTTGGTGCGCGTGAAGACCAGGGTGCGCGACATCCGGCTATTCTGCAGGAGGTTGCACAGGAGCAAGGGTTTATCGCGTTTGGCGACGAGATAGACGAACTGCTCCACGGTATCGGCCGCAGCCGATTCGGCCGCGACGCGCACCTCGACCGGCTTGGTCATCAAGGCAGTGGCCAAGCGCCGGATTTCCGGCGGCATGGTTGCGGAGAAGAGGAGGGTCTGCCGCCGTGCGGGGAGACGCGAGACGATCTGGCGGATGTCGTGGATGAAGCCCATGTCGAGCATGCGATCGGCTTCGTCGAGCACAAGGACCTCGATGGAGCGGAGATCGACGAACCCCTGGTTCATGAGGTCAAGCAGCCGGCCGGGCGTCGCGACGATCGTATCGACGCCATTGCGCAGCGCTCGCACCTGCGAGGCCTGGTTGACGCCACCGAAGATCACGGTGTGTCGAAGGCCGGTGTGGCGGGCATAGTTGTAGATGCAGTCCCCGATCTGGGCGCTGAGTTCCCGTGTGGGGGCCAGGATCAGCGCGCGAACCTTGCGCGGCTGTGCGGGCGGGGTCTGGCTGAGGCGGTGCAGGATCGGCAGGGCGAACGCGGCAGTCTTGCCCGTGCCGGTCTGGGCGCAGCCGAGGAGGTCGCGACCGGCCAGCACATGCGGGATGGCCTGCATTTGAATAGGGGTAGGGGTGGAATAACCTTCGGCGGCAATGGCGCGAAGAATTGGCTCGGCGAGCCGCAAATCGGCAAAGTTCATGAATTCTCTCTTGAGATTACGCTCAGGCGGGATGTGCCGGACGTTGCGTACGTCCTCTCATAGCCATCAGTACCCGGCAATTATCCAATGGCTTTCAACCCACAGGACACCTGTAGGATATCCCAATTGGCTCGATATGTCAAACGGGGGTTGTCGGCGGGAGCGGAACGCGGGTCAGGATTGGCTGGGAGATCGAGGAGGATCCGGACTTGCGCTGCGTTACAGTCCGGCTTGGGGGGAGGGTTGCTCAGGGATCATGTTTTGGCGGGCGTATGCTGTGCGTGCAGTGGCTTGGATTCCTGGCGTGCGCGTGAGGTGCAACAGGTGGCCAGGACATGCAGCCAGCGTTGTACCTGGGTGAAGACCAGGAACTCCGTGAAGACGCGTTTCTGAGCGTTTCGGGACCAGCGTTCGCGGGCGGCGTCGTCAGCGAGCATCTGCTCGAGGGTGTCGGCAATTTCCTGGGGATCCTCGGGATTGTTCAGGAGGTGGCCGTCGATTCCGTCGCGGATTTGGTGGCGCAGGCCTACGGCCTGTGTGCCCAGGACGGGGGTGCCTTTCCACATGGCTTCGGTGGCAGTGAGGCCGAATCCTTCACGGAGGGAATTCTGCACCACGATGGCGGCGCAGCGTTGGATGGCGTTGACCATCAGTTCATTGTTCTTCCGTGAATCCATGGGAAGACAGAGGATGGCGATGTCCTTCTGCACCTCCGGCTCAAGGCTGCAGTAGTCGTTGCGGAGCCGATTGAAGAGTTCGCTGCTTTCGGGATCGTCCTGAACAGCGCCTGGATCGGGACCTGCCAGGACGAGGCGGACGATCTCCATACGCCGATGATCGCGGGGGGACCACGTAGCGGTTCCTGCGCGGAGTTTTCGCTTGAGGCGAACGAAACCGGCCAGCAGGGGTTGAAAACCTTTGAGGCGATCCCACCGGGAGACCTGGGCTACAATGGGGCGGTAGAGCAGCCCGATTTCATCGGGCAGGGTTGCCGGGCCGAGGCTTCCATCGGGCTGAAGGCGTTGGGCGCGTTGGGGAAAGGGGGGCGTCAGCACGGGGGCATGCTCCGTGGCGAGGCCAGCATTGCAGAGAACCCCTGTGAGCTTGTCGGGGAAGAGAGGACGGTTCTTGTGACCTAGTGGATCGATGCCGGGATAGATAATGGAGGCTCGGCCGGCGAGGTAAGACGGGATGTATTCAGGGGCAGAGAAGACTGAGTAGTCGTGCGTTTCGGCGTAGGGTCTGAGGAAACTCCAAGCGGCGCTGGTGGCGGGCAGATCGACATCCAAGCCAATATGGCAGCGCCAGAGGGCGTCGATGGCCAGTTCCTTTTTGAGCAGGGCACTGGCGGCCAGCGGTTGCGGGTCGTGGGTGATCAACAGGTCATTGGGCTTGAGGTGGGGGCGTACTTCGTCAGCGATGGTGCGGTTGACTTGTTCATAGAGTTGTCTTTCCTGGTCGGTAATTGTGGGGTCGCCTTGGCCATGGATGAGGTTGTGCAGGCGTTTGGTGAATCGGAAGAACGCGGGTTCCTCGGTTCCCATGACGGCCCATTGCGTGCTGATGCCGAGTTCGTTGAGGATGAGGACAATTCGGGGGAGCATCTCGGCAACGCCGCCACCCTTGGCGGTTGAGCTGAGCATAAGGACGGAGCGGCCCTTGAATCGGGGCAAGAATGATTCGGCCTCGTCTCGCAGCTCTTGAACGGCTCCCGCGAGGTATGCGACGGCGGCATAATCGTCGAGGGTGATGGTCGGTGTGAGTTTGACGAGTTCAACCATGCTATTCTCAAGTGCTCATATCAGGAGAACATTATGCATCATTGATGTCAGTGTAGTCCTTTCGCCCCGTTGGGGCGGAGAGGCAGGGGTCAGGGGAGAGGGGTCGGGGGTCAGGATGGCAGACAGGAATGTCTGCCCCACCGAAGAGGTCCAGGGGCTGAAGCAGACGAGGCATGGGCATCATGTTCAGGATTGCGGGGTTGTGGACTTTGGGGTGGGCGGGGAGGCGAAGTGAGGCTCCTCAGGCGGGGTATTGGGAAGGGTCAAGGCGGTGCGGAGATCGCGGGAAGCGGTGCGGCAGGCCTGCTTGGCGTGGTCGTGGGGGAGATAGTAGCCGAGGACGTCGAATAGGCCGCCGGCACGGGCGACGGAGACCGCAGCGATCTGGTGGCCGTCGGGGGCGAGGATTTCGGCTTCGACGGTGGCGCCGCCGTTGCTCACGGGGCCTGCGACGATGCTGGCGAGGATGTTGAGGATGTATTCCGAATCAACTTCGTCGGTGATGGCGGCATGCACGCGGGCAGTGTGGGGGCCGGGGCTATCGACGACGGGCTTGATGGTTGCCAAGTCCTTCTGCAATGCTTCGCGAAGGGATTTGAGCATAGACGTCTGGCGGTCGGGGTGGGCCACTGTGCCTTTGGGGCGGGGAGACTTCCAGGCAACCTCCTCAATATAAAAGGAATCGATATTCTGCAGATCGATTGAGTTGGCGTGATGGATTTCCAGCTTGTGGTGGTTGGGGTCGGCTTGCACCTGCGAATAGTCACTGAGATAGCCGCTGTGCGTCGGTTTGACGTTTGCGCAGCCGGCGATGGCCAGGGCCGCGAGGGCGAGCAGGGGTTGGCGGACAGTCCAGTTCGATCGAATCATGCAGAGTCTCCTGTTGGGGTTGCTGCTCGCTGCGAGCCAAGTCCACTACTGTAGTGGGAGCAGGATGGCTTTGAAACAGGCGGCAGCGTCTCAGAGCGGAGCGAGCGAATGCGATTCGCATGCCACGATCGACCCTTCAGCGTGAAACTCCACGTTTGGATGGGCGAAGGCGAGTCGCGCTGAGGGCGGCCCGACTCGACTTGTGGGGGGCGAGATGGGGTGATCGGGAATCCGGGTCTGCCGTGGGGCAACGCGGGTTGAGGAGGCATTCGGCATTCTCAGCCATGGCACGGAATGTGCGGAGTCAGTGATAGGCGGCATTGAGATTGTGGAGGTATCTATGTTTAAGCTGATGCGACTGGCGTTTTATTCGCTGATTGGATACGCCTTGTACGAGTTGTACCAAAATCTTATCCATGGGCGGGCGGGCGTGCGACAGGGGGAGCAACTGCCGGGCCGGGCCATGAGAGCGGATGTTGAGCGGGCGTTGGAGTCGGATGCAGGGCGGATGATGAACATGACGGGGACCGGGCGGGGTACGACCGAACAGACTCTCGAGCCCAGTGGGATGTCCGTTTCGCATCCGGTAGGACGGGGAGTGGTTTGAGGGAGAGCGACGAGGTTTTGTTGCATAGGCGGCGTTGAGGCGAGGAGGCTCCTATAATGCGGAAATCTTTCCGTGGGAAAGGAGTAGGCTTGTGACGCCTCCGTGTGCATTGGTGATTTTCGGGGCCAGCGGTGATCTGGTGAGTCGGAAGCTCATCCCGGCCATTTATGATCTGGCGCGTGAGGGCCTGTTTGACGAGCGATCGTATGCCGTTGGGTTCTCGCGTACGGAGATGAGCGATAGCGCGTTTCGCAAGACGTGCCGGGAAGCGGTGGAGAAGTACGCGCGTGCCAAGCCGATCGATCCGGGAGTGTGGCGAAGCCTGGAGTCGCGGATCTATTACGTGCGGGGAAATTACGGGGCCGGCGAGGACTATACGCGTCTGGCCGATCAGCTTCGGCAGATGGATGAGCGGCACGGGGTGGAGGGGAATCGGCTGTTTTACCTGGCGACGCCACCGGAGCAGTTTCGGCCGGTGATCGAGGACCTGGGTCGGCTGGCGCATGACGAAGGGGATTGGCGGCTGCCGTATAACGGGAATGGCCAGAAGAGCTTTAAGCGGATCATTATTGAAAAGCCATTCGGGCGGGATCTGGATTCGGCGCGGGCGCTGAATCAGTTGTTGCACCGGTATTTCCGCGAGGATCAGGTTTTTCGCATCGACCATTACCTGGGGAAGGAGACGGTGCAGAATCTGCTGGTCATGCGATTTGCCAATTCCATCTTTGAACCGATCTGGAATTACAAATACATCGATCATGTGCAGATCACTGTGGCGGAGACGCTCGGGGTGGGCAGTCGCGGCGGCTATTACGATCGGGCGGGAGCGCTG
>JBLNDH010000603.1:0-4030 GCA_050261455.1 Bacillota bacterium | reverse complement strand
GCCTGGCCTTCATCAGCGCCAACCTGGGTGCCCAGGAAGTGATGGGCATGGCCGCCAGCGGTGCCAAGTACGGGATCATGACCTGCCACTTCTATTGGCTTGGCGCCATCCCCGCCATGGTCTTCGTCGGCATCTTCATGATGCCTTTCTATTATGGCTCCAAGGCCCGCTCCGTTCCCGAGTACCTCAAGCTCCGCTTCGATGAAAAAACCCGCGGCTTCAACGCCCTCAGCTTTGCCGTGATGACCGTCATGTCCTCCGGCATCAGCATGTACGCTCTGGCCAAGCTCCTGAACCTGCTGCTTGGCTGGAACTTCCACATGAGCCTTGTGGTCTCCGCCTTGATCGTGCTCGCCTACATCTTCCTCGGCGGCCTGACCAGCGCTATCTACAACGAAGTGCTTCAGTTCTTCCTCATCGTCCTCGGCTTCCTCCCCCTGGTCCTGCTGGGCCTGCATAATGTGGGCGGCTGGAATGGTCTGGTGGATAAGCTCAACGGCGTTGCCGTCGCCAACCACTATGCTGCCGGTACGTGGACGGCCTCCTGGAGCCATATGAGCACCGCCGCTTCCAACCCCATGGGTGTGGAATGGTTCGGCATGGTGATGGGCCTCGGCTTCGTCCTGTCCTTCGGTTACTGGTGCACCGACTTCCTGGTTGTGCAGCGCGCCATGGCCGCTGACTCCATGTCCGCCGCCCGTCGCACCCCCCTTATCGCCGCCGTACCGAAAATGCTCTTCCCGGCCCTGGTCATCCTCCCCGGCATGATCGCCATTGCTCTCAGCTCACAGAAGCTGGGCGGCTTCGCTCTTCCGATGACCAACGATGGCAAGAGCATCGATTACAACATGACCATCCCCATGATGCTCGGCCACTACTTCCCGGAGGGGATGCTCGGCCTGGGGCTCACGGCCTTGATGGCTTCCTTCATGAGCGGCATGGCCGGTAACGTCACCGCCTTCAACACCGTCTGGACCTACGACATCTACCAGAGCTACATCGCGCCGGGTAAATCCGACCGTCACTATCTCTGGATGGGCCGCATCACCACCGTCTGGGGCATTGCCTTGAGCTTGGCCGCCGCCTACGCCGCGGCGAAGTTCAACAACATCATGGATATGCTCCAGCTCGTCTTCGCTTTCGTGAACGCTCCGCTCTTCGCCACCTTCCTGCTTGGAATGTTCTGGCGGCGGACCACGGGCCATGGTGCCTTCGTGGGCTTGCTCAGTGGCACCCTCGCAGCGGCGATTCACCACGGCCTGACGCTCCCGGCCGGACATGACGTCGTCGCGGGTATCAAGGGCGGCTGGCTGGGCACGGTGATGCATACCTATCCCAGTGAAATGGCCCAGGGGTTCTGGACCGCGATCTGGGCCTTCTCTGCTTGCTTCGCGATTACCGTGCTGGTCTCCTTGTTCACTCGCCGGAACCGCACCGATGACGAGCTTCGCGGCTTGGTCTACTCCCTCACCCCGCGAATCAAGGAACACCATTTGCCTTGGTATAAGCAGCCGGCGACCCTCGGCGTTCTCGTGCTGCTCGCGGCCCTCGTCCTGAATGTGATCTTCTGGTAATTGATTCAAAAGGAACTCAATATGAATCTCGATATTCGCACCCCCATGGGCTTGATGTTCTCGCTGCTCGGAGCCGTTATCGCGGTCTTCGGCCTGATCTCCAATTCCAATAAGGAGCTGTACGCCAAATCCCTCAACATCAACATCAATCTCTGGTGGGGATTGATCATGGTCGTCTTTGGCATCTCGATGCT
Organism: Bacillota bacterium; assembly: GCA_050261455.1. Taxonomy (GTDB): domain Bacteria; phylum Planctomycetota; class Phycisphaerae; order Tepidisphaerales; family Tepidisphaeraceae; genus JAPLNB01. Next base: position 2,262 of record JBLNDH010000603.1, on the reverse strand, counting down.
GGCGCTGGCCTTCCGGGCCGGCAAAGCAGCGGCAAATGCCCCGGCCCAAAAACGTGAAAACTCCGATCAGGCACCCGCCCAAATCGGTCATTAATCAAGAGAAGGAGCTTACTCTATGAAACGCAGTACACTCGCACTCGTCGGCCTCGTCGGCCTTTCGTTCCTGCTCAGCGCCTGCTCGCAGGAAAAACAATCGTCCTCCGCCAGCCCGTCTCAGGCTGCCAGCATCAAGAAGTCCGATTTCGGCAAGACCAAGGACGGCCAGGCGGTTGATCTCTACACGCTGACCAACAAGAACGGCATCACTGCCAAGCTGATCACCTACGGCGCCATCCTCACCGAACTGCAGGTCCCCGATCGCACCGGCAAGTTCGCCAACGTCGTCCTCGGGTTTGACAACCTCAAGCAGTACGAGGGTGAGCATCCCTACTTCGGCTCCACCATCGGCCGCTATGGCAATCGCATCGCCAAGGGCAAATTCACCCTCGATGGCAAGGAATATACCCTGGCGACCAACGACGGCCCCAATGCCCTGCACGGCGGCGTCAAAGGCTTCAACCGGGTGATGTGGACCGCCAAGCCCATCCAGGCTAAGGACAACGTCGGCGTCGAATTCACCTACGTCAGCAAAGACGGTGAAGAAGGTTATCCCGGCACCCTCACCAGCGTCGTCACCTACACCCTCACCAACGACAACGAACTCCGCATCGACTATCACGCCACCACCGACAAGGCCACCGTCCTCAATCTCACCAACCACAGCTATTGGAATCTCGCCGGCGCCGGCAACGGCACCATCCTCGATAACCTGCTGACCCTCAAGGCCGACAACTATACCCCGGTCGATGACACCCTCATCCCCACCGGCCAGATCGCCCCGGTCTCCGGCACCCCCATGGATTTCACCAAGCCCTTCGCCATCGGCGCCCGCATCGACCAGGTCAAGGGTGGCTATGACCACAACTATGTCCTGAACAGCAAGGGTGGCAAGATGGCCCTCGCCGCCGTCGTCCAGGACCCCAAGAGTGGCCGAACCCTCGAAATCTACACCAATCAGCCTGGTATCCAGTTCTATACCGGCAACTTCCTCGATGGCACCATTAAGGGCAACGGCGGCGTCTATCCCAAGAACGCCGCCCTCTGCCTCGAAACCCAGCACTTCCCCGATTCCCCCAACCGCCCCAGCTTCCCCTCCGCCGTCCTCCGTCCCGGCCAGACCTACAACTACACCACCATCCACAAGTTCATCGCCAAGTAATCACCCCCGCCCATAAGCGGTTCAATCCCTCGGCCAGAGTGCCCCTTACGGACAGCACTCTGGCCGAGTGCATTTCTCGAGCCGGCACTTCCATCCTCCGCATTCCACCCTCACGCCGGGTTCAGAGCGTCAAGCGATGACCCGGATCTCGCTGCGCCACAGAACGCTTCCTCCGCCAAACCTCCCTCGCTGTCCTGCATTGGTGTCTTTCTCCTCTTCTCGGTACACTGTCTCGAATACTCCGGTAATCACGTGCTGGCAACGTCGGAACGATCGTCTGCATTTCTTCATGGAGAGCCCTCGTGATGGATTCAAATCTCTTTGACCGCTCGTCTCGTCTCCGCGCTCATCTCGCCGCCACCCTCTTCCTCGCCGTTTGCATACTCCTGCCGCACCCCATCCAAGCCGCCGATTCCCCCCGCGATCGCATCCTCTTCAACTCCGACTGGCGATTCACCCGGAACGATCCTCCCGGCGTCGACGCTCAACTTGCCTATAAGAACATCAAGCCGTGGGTTCTCTCCACCGGCCGCGATTTCCTGAAGGATCCTGCATCCGTCCCAACTCGCCCCGAGGGAAACCTCGCCCAGGACATTTCCTATACCCAACCCAATTTCGACGATTCCTCCTGGTGCAAGCTTACTCTCCCCCACGACTGGGGCATCGAAGGCGGCTTTGAGCAGAAGTACCCCGGCGATACCGGCAAACTCGGCTGGTGGGGCGTCGGCTGGTACCGCAAGCACTTCTCTGTCGCCGCCAACGACCAGGGCCGCCAGTTCTTCCTCGACATCGACGGCGCCATGGCCTATGCCATGGTCTGGCTCAATGGTCAATTCGTCGGCGGCTGGCCCTATGGCTACACCTCCTTCCGCCTCGATCTCTCTCCTTACATCAAGCCCGGCCAGGACAATGTCCTCGCCATCCGCCTCGACAACCCGCCCAATTCCTCTCGCTGGTATCCTGGCGGCGGCATCTACCGCAAAGTCTGGCTCGTGAAAACCTCC
>JBLNDH010000602.1:0-4219 GCA_050261455.1 Bacillota bacterium | reverse complement strand
ATCCGCAAGCTCCCCGCGGGCTATTTCGTCGAGATCGAGGTCGATAAAGCCGCCCCGATCGAGCCCCGTCGCTATTGGGATGTCAGCTTCGCCCGCCACGATCCCGTCCCGACGTTCGACGAAGCCATGACCCACGTCGATGAGCTTCTGCGCCAGTCCGTCCGTCTCCGCCTCATGTCCGATGTCCCTCTGGGTGCCCAGCTATCCGGCGGCGTCGATAGCAGCCTTATCGTTGCCCATATGGAACACCTGCGGCGGGAAGTCGGCGGCAAGCAACCCGTTCAAACGTTCTCCGTCGGCTTCATGGAGCCTGGCTATAGCGAATTGCACCACGCTCGCGAAGTCGCCCGCCTCTACAACACCGACCACCATGAGTTGATTGTCACCTTCAACGATTTTGCTGATCAGTTCGCCCGCCTCTGCTGGGTTTACGATGAGCCCGTCAGCGAACCCCCAGCCATCCCAACCTATCTGCTCTGTCGCTTCGCCAAGCAGCGCGTCACCGTCATGCTCACCGGGGAAGGCGGCGATGAGCTCTTCGCCGGCTATCCCAAGTGCGCCGCCGACCTGCTCTCCCGATATCTCGATTGGATGCCCGAACTTCCTCGCCGTCACCTGTTGCGCGGCATGGCGTCACTGCTCCCCTTCAGCGGCCGGCGTCTGCGGATCGCCTTGGAAAACCTTGCCCTCTCCGATCCGGCCGAACGCTACGCCTCCTGGTTCAGCGCCTTCGATTCCGTCGGCCTGCCGCACCTCCTGCGCCGCGAGTTTACCCAGTCGCTCACCGACGGATCGGCCGCCAATCGCATCCGTGAAGAGCTGGTCCGTTGCGACAGCGACGAACCCCTCGATCGCATGCTTTACAGCGACCTGCACACCTGGCTCGTTGATGATCTGCTCATCAAAGGTGATCGCATGAGCATGGCCAGCGGTGTCGAAGCCCGCGTGCCTCTACTGGACCACAAACTCGTCGAATACGTCGCCGGCCTGCCGCCCCAGTACAAGGCGCAAGGCCGTCGCACCAAGATCATGCTCAAGAAACTCGCCGAACGCTACATCCCCCACAAACTCATCCACCGCCGCAAAGTCGGCTTCACCGTGCCCCTCACTCCCTGGTTCCTCGGTCCCCTTCGCTCCTTCGTCCAGGAAACGCTCCTCAGCGACCGCTCCCTCTCCCGTGGCTACTACCGTCCCGACGTCCTCAAAACCATCGTCAACGATCACTTTGAGTCCCGCGTCGATCGTGCCCGCAGCATCTGGTCTCTCCTGGCCATCGAAATCTGGCACCGCCTGTTCGTGGACGACGACGGCTCTGAAGCCGCCAGCGACCGCCTGCGCGAGCAGCTCCTCGCCAGACTCCCCGTCCAACAGAAAGTGTTTTAACCGATCGCCCTTTGCGTTTTGCTTATCTATCCACTACCCACAATCCACTATTTCCACCTCCCCGTCCGGTAATCTCCCTCACGATTCGATTGCAGCGATGCCTTTTCCCTTTCCCTCGCCATCTCCCGTTTTCCAGCTCATCCGATCCACCCCTTCCTTGCCGATAAAACCGAGTGACCGGATTGTTTGTGCGGCAGGCAGGCTTGTGGCACAATGCGCCATGCCATGTCACCCCAACGAGGACGGCATCTGACATGCTAATGCAAACCAACAGCTACATTGTCCCCAAGGATAAACGGGCCGAGCATGCCCGCCTGATGCAACGCTTCCGCCAAACCCTGCAACGCATCGGCTGCGATCAGTTCGAAGTCTACGAGCAGGTGGGGCCCGAGTTCGACCGCCTCCGAGACGATAGCCGATTCGTTCAGGTCCTCCGTTTCCGCGATCGCCAGCATCACGAAGCCGTCCAGAATGCCGAACGCCAGGACTCCACCGCCCAGGACCTGATCCGCGAGTTCTGCGAACTGATCGATCTCGAGTATCAGCGAGGCCAATCACTCTTTGGCGTCGGCTTCTACTCCAGCATCCTGACTTCGCTTTCCGACAACGCCGCCGGCGATTCTGCTGCCCACGGCACCGACCCCGCGGCCGGCGACTCTCAGGATTTCACCACCCTCGGCCTGCCTTCCCCCGAACCGGCTGCCAACCCCGCCCCAGTGCCCCAAGCCGCTTCCGATTCGCACGTCGCCGAGCCCCACTCCTGAAGTGTTACGCCAGCCGTGGATCGAGCCGGGCCGTCCTCGGCCCGGATTCTCCCTTCGGCGTTGTGTCCCCACTTTGCCAAACATTATCAGCACGCCATTTCGATACGTCCGAGTTGCCCTGGCGAAGCCCATGCGGTTGCCCGAGCAGATTTTGGTGATATATTTCGGCAAGACTTCGCCGTTGGGGGACTCAAGTCGGAGCGCCGCTTCGGGGCCGTCGATGCCCGGTTCTCGCCAGGACCGGTAACATCGCCAAGCCTTTTCTTAAGAGTTGCAGGAGAACCGCATGAGGCAGACGTTCTTCGAATCGCTGGAAAGCAGGCAGTTTCTGTCGATATCGTTGCCGTACGCGAGCCCGCTGGGCAGTGATTATCCGACCCTGACGAGCACCGTGCAGGCCGCACCAACATCGCCGGTGATTAGCGCGGTTGGCAATTACTCCAGCAGTGCCACGTTCGCCGATGAGCCCGGCACGATAGCCCTGAAGATCACGTCCCAGAAGGGGACTGCGGTCAGCGGGTTGCTTTACTCTGCCGACTGGGGCGGCTTCAACGTGACCGTCAGCGGGACCGTCGACACCAAAGGCCGGCTGACCCTCAAAGGCAGCGACAAGACCTTCATTCTCAAAAAGTTCACCGCCCAAATCGCGACCAATGCTACAACCCTCACCGGCTCCTGCTCCGTAGTCCAAATGGGCATCGCCGCCACTTCGAAGATCCAGTTCAACAAGCTTCGCAAAGCCCCACCGGTCACCCCGGTCGTGGCCCCTTCGCTGGTCGGTTCCTACCGCGGAAAGGCCTATAACCAGGATGGCAATACCAGCTCGATCTCGATAACTGTCACGAGACAGGACGGTGGTCATATCTGGGCCAAGAATGCGGATGGCAGTTCAATGACCGGCGTGGTCCTGAAGGACGGAAGGTTCCGCCTCGTTTCGAATGCCACGGACGGCCACATCGAGGTTACCGGACAAGTGCAGAAGAAGGGCGTCTTGCGGGGCGATTGGACATGGACCGGCACGGGCCAATCGCACGGCCAATTCGACCGCGGCGCCTTCCAGCTCTCGCGTGTCTAACCTGCTCCCGACTGCGAAACTGTGAATAATAGGATCGCTTTACACGGCGGGTTCCCGCATCACGGGAACCCGCCGTTTCGATGAGTCACGACCCCTTTTTCAATCCACTCGTTGGCGCCCGCCTGTTCCCCAGGTGGATTCTTCCTATTCCATCGGCGTAACCCCCTGTTCCCGTCCCGGCGTGGGTGCCTCTCCCAGTCCGGCTGTCGGATGCTTCGGCAACACCACATGAAACTTCGACCCCGTGGCCGTCGATTCGGCCCGGACCGTGCCCGCGTGCAGCTCCGTAAACCGCTTCACCACGCTCAAGCCCAGCCCGATCCCCCGCGTCATGTACTCGTATTCCCCGCTGCTGTGCGACGACAATGCCACCTGCCCTCGGAAGAAGGGCTCGAACACATACGGCAGATCCTCTGGTGCAATGCCCGGCCCGCTGTCGCTGATGACAATCTCCACGGTGCCATCGTGGTCAAGAACCTCCAAACCCAGCGTCGTCCCGTCCGGCGAGAAACGAATCGCGTTCGACAACAGGTTGTGCAGGATGTCCCGCAGCTTTTCCGCATCGGCGGTAATCGGCTCCATGCCCGTGGGCATTTTCACGTCCAGCGTCTGATTCCGCGTTTTGACAAAGGGCTCCACCTCGTGCACCACCGTCGTCACCAACTGCTCCAAATCAACCGGCCCCAGGCTCAGCGTTGACTCAAACAGCCCGCTTCGCAGCAGCTTGAACATGTTTCCCACGATCCGATTCAGCCGCTGCGCTTTGGACGCGATCCGCGCCAGCAGCGGCGCTTCCGGGCTGTGTTCCCGCTGCGCCAGTTCCGTTACCCCGAGGATATAGGTGATCGGCGTCCGCAACTCATGGCTGGCCAGGTCGATGAACTGCTGCTTCAGACGATTGGCCTTGGCCAGTTCCTCCACCGTCCTCTCCAATTCCGCCGCCATGTGGTTGAAATCCCGCGACAATTGTCCGATCTCGTCGTGGCGGAAAACGCTC
>JBLNDH010000601.1:0-8684 GCA_050261455.1 Bacillota bacterium | reverse complement strand
CGGCTGGTGCGGGCGGTGGGGGAGTCGTTGGGGGTGTCGAATCAGCCGGCCGTCGAGGGGAGCAGCGAGTTGGAACTGGCGGGGGGAATCCGAGCGAAGCTTCCGCAGGGGCTGGCGACGTGCGCGGTGGAGGATCGGTTTCGGACGCAGCGGATCCTGGTGGCGAGGCGGTGGAACGGTTGGCTGGGGGTGGCGATGTCGCCATGTGTGGTGCTGGAGGACGATCCGGGGAAGGCGCTGGCTTCGATGCTGTCGTTGCGCGATCCGGCATGGCACGGGGCGCGCGTCTGGAAGGTGAGCGAGGAGGTGTGGGCCTGTCAGAAGCCCGGGGGCGATCGATTCCCGGGGATCGGGTATCTGCGGACGGATGGGAAGGGGGCGGGGGTTCTGGCGGAATTTCGATGGAATCGCCTGTCAACCAAGGCAGGGACGAATCAGAGGCAGGTGCAGGTACTGGGGGGGCAGTTGATGGCGGGGCTGCGGTTTGCTGGCGAAGGGTCTGTAAGGAAGCTGGTACATGCGGGCGCGGCGGGGTTGCGGCAGGTATCGGGTGATGTGGGGCGCCTGGTGGACGTCGAGAAGCCGGTGGAGGAGCAATGGGAGTGGTATGACGAAGCGTCGCCGAGGGTGTCGCGGATGACGGTGCGCCGCCATGGGGATGCCAAGGACCTTTGGGGGACATGGGAGGGCGATCGCAGCGTGCCGCTGGGGACCTCGGGGCAGGAGCTTTGCCAGTGGCGGCTGGCCAGGGATGGCGGCAGTTATGATTACGCGCTGCGGCGGGTGGGGGCGCGGGCGATGGTGTCGCAGGAGAGTCATCTGGTTAACGGACGATGGAATACGGTGGTTCGGCAAGGGGAGGCGGTGGTGGGGCAGGCCAGTGGCGATGTTCCGGAGGCGTATGTGCCGGGGGTGCTGTTGCCGCTGGTGATGGGGCGTTTGCCGTATGAACCGATGGTGCTGCGGACCGAATCGATCCTGATGCCGGGGGGGTCGGCATCGGCCCAGCCAATGGTATTGGTGCTGGAGCCGGATTTTGATCTGCCGAAGGTTCCGCCGGGGCAGGACGAGGCGATGCGCTGCTGGCGGGTGCAGGTGAGCGGGAGCGGGCAGGTGTCGCGGTGGTACATCGACGGAGAGGGGCGGTTGGATTCGATCGATTTCGCGGATGGGGTGCATTTGCATAGGGGGTAGTGGATAGTAGTCAGTAGTCAGTAGTCAGTAGTCAGAGCAGTTTTCGGTTGGGTGTGCAGTGGGCTCTGAACCCTCACCCCGGCCCTCTCCCGGAGTACCGGGCGAGGGAGAAAGAGGGGGGAAGAGGGGGGAAGAGAGGAGGGGGATACGGGATCGGGAATTGCGGTAGGGGGTTATGGGACGTTGGGGGTGGGCAAACCGCGCTGATTGTGCAGACGCTCAAGTTGCACGGATGGGGCACCGATGTTTAAATAGGAAAGATGGAGAAGAAGGCTAAGGCTATCGGGGCTTCGGTTTGATTCAGCCAAGTTAACGAGCCAGTGCTTTCGGAATGAGAGGTCGCATGAAGACCGTGTTTACCACAGGCGAGGCTGCAGAGATCTGCAAGGTTTCGCAGCAAACGATTATCCGCTGCTTCGACAGCGGTCGATTGAAGGGTTTCCGAGTCCCAGGCAGCCGTTTCCGCCGCATTCCGCGAGATGCACTGATCGCGTTCATGAAGGAGAATGGCATCCCGATTGATGCGCTGGACAATGGGAAGCGCAAGATCCTGGTGGTGGACGATGATCCGGAGATCGTGGAGCTGTTCGTGGATGTGCTGGAGCGCGACGGGCGCTTCGAAGTGAAGACGGCGTCGTCGGGCTACGATGCGGGCGTGTTGACGCACGAATTCATGCCGGATCTGGTGATCCTGGATTACATGTTGCCGGACGTGAATGGGAACGTGGTGTGTCAGACGATCCGGGCGAATCCGGAATTCGAGCACATCAAGATCGTGATCGTTTCCGGCGTGGTGAACCAGGAAGAGATCAACGACCTGCTGAAGGCAGGGGCAGATGAGTTTGTGAAGAAGCCGTTCAATATTGAGAAGCTGATTGAGCGGATTGGGGAGTTGCTGGAAGTGTAGTGGATAGTAGCCAGTAGCCGGTAGTCAGTAGTCAGTAGTCAGAAAACGGAAGACAGAAGAGCGACTAAATGAGTGAGCGGAAGCCCACGGCTTGGCCGTGGGCTTTCGGATTGGCATAGAGAAGGCGCGGGCGGCGCGGGTGGGTCGAAGGAAGGAGAACTGCGGCCGGCCATGTCGGACGTGAAGGAAAAACGCGTTGAGCTGATCCTGCAGCAGCTGGAGCAACTGCCGACGCTGCCGACGGTGGCGGTGCGGGTGTTGGAGGCGACGGGGCGGGAGGAGACGACGACGCAGCAGGTGGTGGATCTGATTTCCTCGGATCCGGCGTTGACGACGAAGCTGCTGCAGCTGGTGCACCGGGCGGATACGGGGGTGCGCAGGGAAGTGAACTCGGTGGATCGGGCGGTGGTGCTGCTGGGGTTTGAGGCGGTGCGCAGCGCGGTGCTGGCGGTGTGCGTGTTCCAAGTCCTGGGGCGCGAAGGCGGGCGCGAGGGCGGGCGATTCAACCGAGAGGAATTCTGGCGGCATTCGCTGGCGGTGGCGTGTTGTGCGGAACTGCTGGCGGTGGCGATGGACGAAGCGCGGGCGGGGCTGGAGCCGTCGGAAGCGTTCGTGTGCGGGCTATTGCACGACATCGGGAAAGTGGCGCTGAATGTGATGCTGCCCAAGAGCTTTGACCGGGTGGTCGAGGCGGCGGACCTGCTGCGGGGGAATATCGCGGACGTGGAGCGCACGGTGGTGGGGCTGGATCACATGGTGGTGGGCAAGCGGCTGGCGGAGCGGTGGCAGTTGCCGACGACGCTGCGGGAGTGCATCTGGCTGCATGGGCAGATGCCCGAGGCGCTGCCGGGGACGGTGAAGAACCGGCGGTTGGTGAACCTGGTGACGCTGGCGGACGCGATCGTGCGGGAGCAGCACCTGGGGTACAGCGGCAATTACCTGTTTCCGCCGTTCAAGGAGGCATTGCTGAAGGCGGTGGGGGTTTCGGAAGAACAGATTCGCGCGGTGCAGGAGCGGTTGATCGGGAAGGTGGAGGAGCGGGCGGAGGTATTGGGGCTGGGGTCGTCGAGCAGCGGGGAGTTGTACGTATCGGCGTTGGCGCAGGCGAACCAGGAACTGGCGCGGATGAGCGAGCAGCTGGTGGCGAAGAACCGTCGGCTGGCGTTGCGCGCCAAGTATTTCGATGCGTTGGCGAAGTTTCACGGGGACATGCGGGCGGATGCGCCGCCGTCGATGGTGTTGCAGGCGATTGGCCAGACGGCGGTGTCGATTCTGCAGGCGTCGCCGGTGGCGGTGATTTCGAAACAGCCGGGGGAGACGTTTGCCGAGGTGATGCTGATCGACGGCCGCGGGGAGCGGACGGGGAGCAGCGCGATCGACTGCCCGGCGAACATTGCGGGTCCGCTGCCGGGGGACGGGCCGGTGCTGAAGCTGGGCAATGAGATGGAATGGCTGGTGGGGCATGTTTCGCCGCAGTTATCGGGGGATCAGCGGTACTGGATGTGCCTGGAAGTGGACGGGGTGTGCATCGGCGCGGTGGTGTGGGGTGCGGGGGTGGGGGAATCGCAGCGTCTGAGCACGCAGGCGGCGGAGCTGATGGGGCTGTGCAGCGGGTGGGGTTTGGCGTTGCGTACGGCGCAGATTCGGGAGGAATCGCGGACGCTGACGGAGCAGTTGGCGGAAGCGAACCGGCAATTGCACAGTGCGCAGAGCGAGCTATTGCGCAGCCGGATGCTGGGGACGGTGGGGGAGATGGCGGCGGGGGCGGCGCACGAGATGAACAATCCGCTGGCGGTTATCAGCGGTCGATCGCAGCTGCTGGCGGCGCAATTATCAGATCCAAAGCATAAGCGGGCGGCGGAGGTGATTTTCGAGCAGAGCCACCGCTTGAGCCAGATCATTACGGACCTGATGCAGTTTGCCAAGCCGGTGCCACCCAAGCCGGTGGTGACGGAGGTGGCGGAGCTGCTCGAGGGGGCCATTCGCGAGTCCAAGAATCTTACCGATGCAGCGAGCAGGAGGATCGAAATCACGATGGGGCAGGTTCCCGGGGTGATGGTGGATCCTCAGCAAGTCCAAGCTGCTTTTGTTGAAATCCTTCATAACGCTCTCCAAGCGACCGATGAAGTGAAAGGACAGATCACGATCCATGCGGCGTACGATGTTTTTTCGTCGCGGGTGGTCGTGAGTGTCACGGATAACGGCCGCGGAATGGACGAAGAGACGTTGCGGCATGCGTTCGATCCGTTCTTCAGCGTGATGTCAGCCGGCCGCCGGCGTGGGCTGGGGCTGGCCAAGTCGCTGAGGTGGGTTGAACGCAGCGGCGGGTCGATCCAGTTGGAGAGTCGTCCACAGCAGGGCACCCGAGTGATGGTGCTGCTGCCGGCCGCGTGGCCCGTGGCGCCGGAGAATGCGGCGGCGGAGCCACGAAAGGCAGCGGAAGCCTGAATCCAAGTAGAGAAGTGATTGTGTCGCAGTCCGCGCCGGATCCGGGTCGTCGCAAAGCGACGATCCCGGCGTGGAACTTGTGAGATTGCTTCTGCGGACGGAGAAGTCTGTGCGCCGTTGCGCTTGGAACTTGAGGCTGACGCATAGAGGACGGTGCGGGAGACGTAATTTATGGCGATAGTGCACGGCAAGACAACAACGCAGAGCTGCCCGCGCGTGCTGGTGGTCGATGACGAGCCCATGCTGGCGGAGTTGTTCCGCGAGATCGTGGCGCGAAGCATCGACTGCAATCTGCTGTTTGCATCGAACTTAGACGAGGCGCGGCAGGTATTGACGCGTCAGCCGATCGACGTGCTGGTGGCGGACATCTACTTGCCGGATGGAAATGGACTGGAGCTGCTGAACGAGTTGTATGAGCGGCAGCCCAGCGCGGCGGCGCTGGTAATCAGCGGTTCGCCGAGCGTGGACGGCGCGGTGGCGGCGATGCGGAGCGGGGCGGTGGATTTCGTGCCCAAGCCGTTCACGGCGGAGGAGATTGCCGAGCACATTCGCACCGCGCTGACGGCGCAGCGGACGCGGCAGCATCGGGAGGACCGGCAGCGGAAGCTGCGTGATGCGATCAAGCGGCTGAATGCGGCGCGGAAGATGGTCAATAAGAAGGTTGATCTGCTGTGCAATGATCTGATTGGGGCGTACAGCGAGTTATCGCGGCAGTTTGATACGGTGCGGCTGCAGGAGGGGTACCGGCAGTTCACGGAGCGGGCCAAGGATTTGGAGCAGCTCTTGTGCCACTCGATGGACTGGCTGCTGCGGCAGGTGGGGTACAGCAACATCGGGGTCTGGCTGACCAGTTCCGATGGGGAGCTGCAGTTGGGGGCGTTCATGAAATACACGGTGGCGGCGGAGTCGGATTTCACGACGGCGTTGGAGCGGAATCTTCTGCGGCTGGCGGTTCGCCGGAACTTCGTGCGCCTGCGGGAGCCGGATTTGCAGGCGACGCTGACGCCACCGGAGCTGAAGTATCTGGCGAACCAGGACATCATGGCGATTAATTGCACGTACCTGGGGGAGTGCCTGGGCGTGCTGCTGCTGTTCCGCGATCAGAAGACGCCGTTCACGGACGACGACATGAACGCGGTGAAGGCGATAGCGCCGGTGTTTGCGGTGTCGCTGACTCAGGCGGTGAAGGGGATGGAAGGGAGCGGGGGGGGCGGGCTGGAGACGGAAGACGATCCCAAGCCGAAGGGGAAAACCGATCCGTCGGACTGGTGGAAGAATGGGGAAGCTCCGCCGTTTTGAGGGACGGGGGCGCGAATGAAAGTAGTGCAAAATGCCCGGGAAATCCGGGCATTTTCTGTTGCCGCGTCCGAGAATTGACGATAGTATTTACGCGTACGGATGATCTGCCGTGTTCGAGTTTGAGAGCGGCGATTTTGGTTAAACCGATAAGCAACCCTACGGGGATATCCGCACGCCGGCCGCACGACCGCAGCACCCACTTGGGCTGTAAGGCGGGTGGGTCAGACGGGAAGCGAAAGGCGTGGCAGACAGGAGAACCCTCCTGATCGGCATATCACCCACCTAGTATTAGGGTTTGACTAAACAGCTCTCACACGGCACACGCGGACGATCCGTGCTTTAAAAGCTCGCGGGTTTAAACCGGCGGGCTTTTTTTATGCGCGGAAAGGGAGTTCTGAGTGCTGGGTGCTGGGTGGGGAGTGCTGCGTGAGGGCAGCACTTGGTACTCAGCACTGAGCACTCAGCACTCAGCACTTCTCAAGAGACGGGCAAGGTTAGCTGGAAGATGCGGATGGGTTGGGGGCGTGTGGGGACGGGTTGCTCGTAGCGGCGGAAGATCCAGGGGCGCTGTGCGATCCAATCGATGAAAAGATCGCCGGTTTGACGGCCGGGCTCCCCGAGGAGGACGGTGCCGCCGGGGGCGAGGTGCTTTCGCCAGAAGGGCTCGAGGTAAGGCCATTGGGCGCGTTCGTAGAGGATGTCGGCGCCGATGATCAGGTTGAACTGTTCGCCAAGATCATCGGTTCGCCAGTTGGTTCGGCGGGTGCGTACGCGCGAGCGCCAGGGGAGGCTGTTGAGGGCGGCGAAGAGCAGAGCCGGGGTTTCCAGGTCGGCGAAGAGAACGCGGGCGCCGAGGGCGGCGGCGACGGTGCCGGCGAAACCCATGCCACAGCCGAGGTCGAGGACATTGGCCAGCGTGAGTTGGGGGGCGGGGGAATCGGTTGGGGTGGGGGAAGAAACGGGCCCTGCGGGCCACCGCGAAGCGGGGGAGGGGGGCGTGGTTGGCGGGGCCGAGTGGGGGCTGGCGTGATCGAGGAGGAATTTTCCGATGCCGAAGGCGCTATCCCACAGCTGGGCCCAGTAGGGGAGGTGCAGTTCGTCTTCGGTCAGGCGATTGCCGCTGGCTTTCTGGCGGCGATCCTCTTCGTCGGCGACTTGATCCAGCACCTGATCGGGGTCGGCAATGCGTGTGAAATCAAAGGACAGGGGCCCGAGCGTTACTCGCTCGGTCACGATCTGATATTGGCGATGGATGCGACTGAGGATTCGTTGGTGCAGTTGCTCTTGCATGATAGGCGATTCGAATTCTCCTGCTGTGTGCCGATCGCGTGAGGAAGCGGCGTTGTCGGGGGCGGATCATATACGAATTCCGGCGGGGGTTCTGCGGGTGGGGTTGGAAACGAGAGTTTTGTGATAAAGATGACCGGGTGAAGTCTTTAGGTTTCGTGGCAGATATTCGGGCATGGAAGAAAAGCCCTCACCCCGACCCTCGCCCGGTACTCCGGGCGAGGGGGAGAAGAGGCGGGGGTCGGGGGAGAGAGGTCAGGGGTTAGAAGGGCGAGCATGGGCGAGGACCGGGCGGCGGAGGGACATGCTCGGATGTGGGAGAATCCGGGTCATCGCTTGAAGCTCTGAACCCGGCGTGGGGGGCAGTGTGGAGGACTTGGTGGGCGGGTTGATCAGCTTTGTTGAGAGGTTAGGGCGCTGGGGGGCGGGGGGGTGAGGGGGGCGTGGGAGGTTGGGGGTTCTTGGCCTTGTTCGACGAAGCGGATGGGGTTCAGGCGTTTGTTCCACGCGGCGACGGTGCGCAGCATGTCCAGGCGATTCTTCGTGGCTTCGTCCCGGCGCAGGAGGGAAAGCAGGCCATAGCCCAACTGGCGGATGCGCAGGTGGGCCAGCGAGACGCGGCGACACTGGCGCGCGCCGCGGGGGCCATAGTGCTTGTAGAAGTAGCGATAACGGTTGCGATATTTTTCCAGTTCGAAGCGAACGGGGAACCGGCCGACTGATTGGCCGCCCAGGTGGGTGATGACTACGGTTGGCGTGTAGAGGATCTGGTAGCCGGCCTGACGAACGCGGTAGCAGAGGTCCACTTCCTCGTAGTGGTAGAAGAATTGTTCATCGAAGCCGGCCAGTTGCTTGAGGACGTCGTTGCGGAACATGACACAGCAGCCACTTTGCCAGTCGATGGGGCGCTCGGTTCGGCCCTCCCAATGTCGGTAGGTGTTTTGCTGCAGGCGGAGGGCGACTTTCCAATAGTGGCGGATGGTTGGGAAGGGGCGGGCGCAATCCTGGAACGAGCCGTCGGGGTTGAGCACGCGGCAGCCGAAGGCTCCGGCCTCGGGATGCTGGTCGGCGTACTCCACCCATTTATCCAGAGCGTGAGGATGGATAAGGGTATCGGGATTGAGGATGAGGACGTATTGGCCCTGGGCGAGGCGAATGCCGGCGTTGTTGCCGCGGGCATAGCCGACGTTGCCGCCGTTCTCCACAATGCGGACCTGGGGGTAAACCTGCCGGACGAACTGCAGCGAGCCGTCGGTGGAGGCGTTGTCGGAGACGATCACCTCGAAATCGGTGGACTTTGTCTGTTCGTAAATCGATTCAAGGCAATCAGCTAGGACTTTTCGATCGTTCCAACAAATGATGACGATGGACAGCTTCAAGACGGTCCCTCCGCTTGGATGAGCTGGGCTCTTCGGATATAACCGGATTCTCAACTCCGGCTTGGCCGGGAGTATGAGATGCGCCGATCGGAATTGGGAAGGGGCAATCCAGCCGGTCGGCGGAGTCGTAGCCGCCAAGGGCCTGTGGAGAACTGCTATGAGGACGTGCT
>JBLNDH010000600.1:0-5253 GCA_050261455.1 Bacillota bacterium | reverse complement strand
CCTTGCCGTTCTCGGTCGCGACGTGGGCGTGCTCGACGATCATCTGGCCGGGGAGGAGGAAGATTTCGTGGGCGAAGACGCTGGTATCCTTGTCGTTGTACCAGAAGATGCCGGCCATGCCAGCGTGAGCGAAATCACCGAGACTGAAATCAGTGGCCCACATGCCTTCCTTGAGGCTCTGGGGAATGGGGTAGCCAAATCGCTTCATCATGGCGAAATAGGCTTCTTTGGCTTTGTCGGCTTGGAACTTTCCATCCTTGTAGAAATCTTCGTTTTTCATGACGGGTATATCCTGTTTTGCTTGTGCACTTGCTGCTTGATTGTTGTTCTGGGCGGCGGCCTGGGAACTGACCAGGCCAAGCGACAGTCCTGTTGCCATGACTGCGGCCAGGAGGCAGGACTTTCGCAATTTGCTGCTGAAAAGTGTCATATATGAAGCCCTTTCGTTAGGTTTGGTTTGTATTCAGCGATTGCACTTGCCCGGAAGACGCTTGGAATCGGCCGAGAGACGTTGGACGGCCATCATGCTGGAGTCGGCGTGGGGATCGGCATAGCGCCAGACCACTTGGCGGTTACGAGTGATTTCGAACAAGCCGGTGCCGACACCATCCTTGTAAGCAGAGTAGCATCCGACGGCCAGATTACCATCGGGCAGGAGATGCATTCCGGTCATGTTGGTGATCACGACGCCGGGGATGTCGGTGTTGGCGAATTGCCAGACGACCTTGCCGGAGGCGTCGTATTCGTAGATGTGGTCGAGGGTGGAGACGAGGGTGGTGTTGGCGGGGGTGCGAATGGCGGCGAAGGCGAGGTTTGGGGTCTTGATTTCGAGGAGGACCTTGCCAGCGGGGGTGTACTCTTTCACGAGGTTGGAGCCGGAATGGCAGACGAGGTAGTTGCCGTTTTCGAGCTTGCGGACCATGCGCAGGTTGTGGTGGGCGCCCCGGGTGGCGGGTGTGGTTTGGAGTTGGAAGAGGATCTTGCCAGCGGGGTCCACTTCGAGGATGCGGCCGGTGGAGTTTTCGCCGATGAGGGTGTTGCCGCTGGCAAGGCGCTGGCAGGCATAGGCGCCACCCCCCTGCTGCTCCTGGGACTTGTACTGGAAGGCGACTTTGTGGTCGGGGGTGATTTCGGTGACGGATTGGCCATCGGCGTAGAGGATGTTGCCGGTGGGGAGCATCCAGGCGTCGTGGACGAGGGCGGCTTTGTGCTGCCAGGCGATTTGGCCTTTTGGGGTGAGGATGAAGAGCCGGCCGGAGCCGCCGACGAGGACGTTGCCGGGGAGTGCGCCGGTGATAAGGGAGGAGGGCTCGGCTGCCGGTACGAAACGAGGCAGGAGGAAGATGGCGGTCAGGAGGATGGCGAGGCGTATGTTCACGACGGGTTTCTCTTGGAATTGTCTTGCTTTCGGGGAAACCCAGGGAACAAGTTCCCTGGGCGTTATCCGGCTACAGGTCCTCACTCTTCGATGATGATACGGAACCCGACGTTGTAGACCTTTTGCCAGGCGAGGTAGGCTTGGCGGAAGGCAGAGCGGGCGTGTTTGGGGCGGTCGTACCAAGAGCCGCCGCGGACAGTCCTCTTGGCTGACGAGGGGGCGTCCTTGCCTTCGAGGGTTGGGGCGTAGGGATAGGGGCGATAGGTGCTGCGGGTCCACTCGGCAACGTTGCCGTGCATGTCCTTCAGGCCCCAGGGATTGGCCTGATAATGACCGACGTCGGCCAGGTGAAGGACACCATCATCGAAGCGGTCATCCTTGGGGACGAAATCCCAGAACTTGTCGGGATTGGGGATGGGTTGGGGGTCAACGCCGACGACAGCCAGTTTTTTGAGCGAACGATCGCCGAGGTTGGCGAACTTGGAGAAATCGGTGTTGAGGTCCCCGTAGAAGGTGGGCGTAGCGGTGCCGGCGCGGCAGGCCCATTCCCATTGGGCTTCGGTCGGGAGGGTGACCTTCTTGCCGGTCTTGGCGGAGAGCCACTGGCAGAACTGCATGGCTTCGTCATAGGAGATGCGGATGGCCGGCTTGGCGGGGTAGTCCATGAGGTAGCCGGGCCTAACCTGGTCCTTGTAGTGCATGTCGTAGTAGCCGTTGCGATGCTGGGGATCGAACTGCTGGTACTGCTCCAGCGAGGTTTCGGTGACAGCCATCCAGAACGGTTTGGTGATTCGGACCTTGGCGGTGGGATACTCATCGGGGTAGCCGTTGAGGTCGCCCATCTCAAAGTCGCCGGCGGGGATGTGTCGCAATTCGATGAACTTTCCGTTGCCCAGATCGAGGCGCAGTTGGGTTTGGGCAAGCGCGTTCTGCAGTTGGGTTGCCTTATCCGTGGGGAAGGGCCAGCCATCGACCGCAACGGGGGCGGGCTTGGCCGGCATGGGATCGGGCTGGATGAATTTCTCAGTCTTCTGATAGGGGTTGATGATGGCTTCGATATCCTCGCCAACGTTGGCAGTGAGTTTCTGCATTTCGCGGCGGCGCTGCTCGAAGTTGGAGGGGATCTTGCCGATTTCGCGCCACGTGCCATGGGCGGGGACGTTGAGATCAATCCAGGTAATGAGGCGATCCCACGCTTCGTGATCGAGCTTCACGTTGTAGTGGCCCTTGTTGAGCATCTGCACGAGGTCGCTGGTGTCAACGTGGAACTCGAGGGGGGTGAGGAGGTGGTAGTCGCCTTCGGGGCCGTTGCGGCGGATGTAGGGATGGACCTCGATATAGGACTTGGAGAACGAGCCGCCGAGCGAGGTGGATGTGATGGTGATGTCGTCGAATCTGGGGCGGTTCTCCTGGCCGTTGTGACAACCGACGCAGTACTTATCGAGGACGGGCTGGACTTCGCGGAGGAAGCTGAAGCCGCGTTTGGGACCATACCAGGGCTTGGGTTTGGCGGGTGGGAAGCGCACGGCCTGGGTCGATTTGGCAAGGGCCGTGGAGTTCTGATCGTCATGGCAGCCGGTGCAGGAGACGTGCTCGCCGGGCATGCCGACGAACCAGCTGCGTTTGAGCTGGATGGCTTTGCCTTCGGCATCCATGGGCTGGATGGAAATGGGGGTGTTGGCGGGGATTTCAAAGGAAGCGGAGCCGTCGGGATAGACGGGAACGGTGCCGATCAGTTGGCGGACATCCCAGGGGCCTTCGATGCCGACGCTGTAGTGGCCACCCATGTTGCGGTAGGAGTACTCGTATTGATAGACGCGGAGGGACTTGACGGTGCCGCGGGGTACGCCGGTCAGGCCACGGCCGCTGTAGATGTCCTGGATGGAGACGGTGGCGGTGGTTTGATCGAGCTTGACCTTATCGGGAAGGGCTGGGGGAGTCGGGGTCTTGCGCAAGGGGGTCGGTTCGAAGAGAGCGTAGCCGGGCTCTTCCTTGACCAGGACCCTGTTGTCGAAAGCATCGACGAGGTAGATGCCCCAATTGGCATCGGGGCGAGGCTTGCAGGAGACGAGGAAATACTTGTCGCTGAGGGGAGTGGGGTGGAGGAATTTCGGCCAGGAGCCATCGACGAGCTGATCCTGGATGATGTCGTCGACGGGCTTGTCGCGGCCGGGGATGCGCTGGACGGCGCCGGTGTTTTCGATGCGGCCACGGGCGATATCAAAGAGGACCAGTTCACCCATGCGAGGCACGCCGTGGTGGCCGGAGACGATACCCACGAACTTGGTGACACTGCCCGGGAAGGGCTTGGCGTAGAAAATGCCATTGGGCCAGTAGCTGTTGCTGCCATAGAACTCGATCTGGCCGGTGCCATCGGGGTTCATGGACATCAGCAGGCGGCTGAAGTAGTGAGCCGAGTCGGTGTATTCCCAGCGGAGGTACATGACCCGGCCATCGGGCAGGACAGTGGGATACCAGTTGTTATCCTGCTCAAAGGTCAAGCGGCGGACGGTTTTGCGATCGGCGCCGAGGAGGTAGAGGTTACCGACGTAATCCGAGCCACCGACGCAGGGAACGCCGAGGAAGCTGGCATTGGAGACATAGATGATACGGCCATCGGGAAGGTAGATGCCGTTGTAGTTATCGATATCGGGATGATCGCCGGGGGTGACCTGGGTGATGCCCGAGCCATCGGTCTTCATCTCGAAGACCTGCCAGCGGTTGTTGGTGCCGATGGAGGAGAAGAGCAGCTTCTGGGCATCGAAGTGGAGATTCAGATCGCCGACGAAGAAGGGTTGAGCGGGCTTGTAGAGGGTCTTGAGGGTTGAAGGGGCTTTGATATCGAGCGTGGCGATCTCGTTTTCCATTCGCGGATCGACGCTGGTATTGCCCTGCCAGTTCTGGGGCAAACCGAGGCGGCCGGCTTCGCGTTTGATGACCAGGAGCTTGTCGAAGTTGATGAGGGGGTTGTCCAGCACCAGTGCCTGGCGTTTCAACTGTTCGCAGGCGGCGACATATTCCGCGGCGGCTTTGTCATTGCGGTCGGTCAGCGCCTTCTGGAACGCCGGCATCTGCTTTTCCAGTTCATCGACGCGGACCAGGTAGGCCTGGCCGTTGCGGTAAGTGTCGGGATACCTGGTTTTGAGTTCCTGGATGGAGAGGCGGAGGGCGGCGAAGTTGACATTTTTCGCGACGGCCGAGGCGGTTTCCATGGCCTGGACGCGGGCCGCCGTTGAGGCAAAGAGGGTCAGCCAGGCGGGGTCGTTGGCGGGCGTCTGTTTTTTGACAAGCTCTTCGAATTGCGATTGCTGGGGTTGCGGATCTTTCAAGTGGGCGAGGAGATCGGCAATGGCTTTCTGTTCAAGCTGCGTGTCGGAAGCCTGGGTGAACCACGCTGCCAGGTCCGGGACATATTGGCGGAACCAGCGAGTCTCGGCCGGGTACGTGTCGCGCAATTGATTGATGGCGGCAAGGTACGAGGGACCGAGGGAGTAGTAGAAGCCACAATCGCCGGAGATGTTGTAGATCCGGATCAGCAGTTCATTGGTCCCCTGCTTGAGAGAAAGCTCGACGCGATCCTGGTCTGGCGATACGCCGCGAGGGGCATCGACAGCGTGGATTTTCTTCTTGTTCAGCCACACGGTGATGCCGTCGTCGCTGCCGAGGCCAATGGTGAGCTTCATGGGCTTGGCGCATTGGAGGGTACGGTAGAGATAAGTGGCGGTCCGATCGCCGGAGGAGAGCGGGACGACTTGGCCACTTTGCCATTGCGGCATGGCAGTCCAGACGGGTTTGCCGTCGGGGGTTTTGGCGTCGAGGTTGACGGCTTTCTCGGGGAAGAGCGAGTCTTTGAAAGTCTTGGCCGGGAGCGCCCC
>JBLNDH010000599.1:0-2831 GCA_050261455.1 Bacillota bacterium | reverse complement strand
CAGTTTGGCGAAGGAGACGGTGGGTTTCTCGGCGGGCGTGGAACGCTGTTTGACTTCGACATCCTCATCGTGGTCATCGGCGAGAGGCTCATCCTCGGAGAGATCCCAGGCGGCGGGATCGTCGGTGGTGCGGAGGGGCTTGCCGCTGAGCATCCAGCGGGAATCGTGGAAGACTTTGCCGATGCGCAGAGTGCGGTAGCCGTGGTCATGGAAATAGCGAGGCAAGAGCGGCGCCTCGTTCGCAGCGGGCACATAGTGGGTGCCGTTGTTCATGACACCGGTATGGTCGGGCACGAGGCCGGTGAAGAGGGATGTGCGAGAGGGATTACAGACGGGGAATTGGCAATAGGCGCGTTGGAAGACGACGCCGCGTTGGGCGAGACGATCGATATTGGGGGTCTGGACGACGGGGTTGCCGTAGCAGCCGAGGCTGGTGTTCAGGTCATCGACAACGAACATGAGGACATTGGGGCGCTGGGCGGGTGGGGCTGCAGCGGGGGATGGCGCGGTGGTGGCGAAGAGGGACAAGACTGCGGCGGTAATCAATCGTTTGGTTTGGTTTCTCATGCTTCTCCCACGAGATGGGGAGAGTGTCGTCGGGATGCCCCGTCGCTGTCAAGAACGCCGGGGGTTGGGGCGGCCCTTTCGAGGCAGGGGTGAGGAGTCGGGGGTCAGACGGGGTGGTGGGCGGAGTTTACTGCACGGGGTTGGTCAGGGAGTGGCGATTTCGAGCTCTTTGGTGACCTGAGGAAGACAAGCTTGTTCGTTGCAGGCTTGATAGGTCAGGCCAAGGCGCAGGGTTCCCATGGCGGTCATGTTCTGGCGGAAACGGACGGCGATGGTCACGGTTCCGTTATAAACGCGGATGGGCGATTCGAAGAAGGCAAAGTGGCGCTCCTCACCCGGGGGGTAATCGATGGCTTCGACGAGGGCAACGGGGTCGCCACTGACCGAGAGCGATGTCGCGACAAGGCCTGGGCCCGGATCATGGGCATAGATGTGGAAAGTCGACGCGATGCTGAGTTGCAGGTGGAGTTCGCGGGGACTGAGCCAGGTCGCCTGAGCGGAGACGATGCCACTGGCCATTTGCTGAGGAGTGAGGGGCTGGGGGGAAGGCTCGCCGCGCCATGGGCCGGGCGAGATCACGATTTCGTCGTTCTCTTGAATGTAGAAGATGGCCGCCTCGATCATGGCGCTCATGGCATCGGGATTGTCGTCCATCTGCCGGGCAAAGGACGCAATCGTGTCGTTTGCGAGGTCTGCCTGATCGAGCAGGAGGGTCACCATGGCGGCCACCGCATTCGCACTGGGCAAGGGCGAATCGGTGCCCACCTTTTGGCGGACAATGAGGTCCTTGGCTTGCTTGCTCGTGAAATAGAAGCCGCCTTCATCCTTGTCGGCGAAGTGATCGACCATGCGTTGGACAATCGATGTTGCCTCTTCGTGGCGAGACTCCTGTTTGGCGGAGTCCCGCAATTCCAGAAGAGCCCAGGCGAGGAAGGCATAGTCGTCGAGGAAACCTTCGTGCCGGGAAACCCCATCACGGCTGGCCCGTTTGACTTTGCCCTCACGGCTGACGTGATTGCTTCGGAGGTAATCAGCGGCCCGGCTCGCGGCTTCGGTATAACGAGGCTCGCCGAGCACACGACCGCCGTAGGCCAAGGCGCGGATCATCAGGGCGTTCCAACTGCTGATGATCTTGGTGTCCAGCGCGGGTTGCTTGCGGAGACGGCGGGCTTCGTAAACGCGATGGCGCATGGGTTCGAGCCGGGCGAGCACTTCGTCTTCACAGAGGTTCATCTGCCGGGCAACCTGGTCGATGGGTTCGGGGAGATAGAGGATGTTTTTGTCGGGGATGCCGGTACCGTGGTGGGGATCGGCAAAGTTGGGGCCCCGGTCGAGGCCGTAGACGCGGTTGAAGAGGTTGGCATCCTCGGGGCCGAGAATGGCACCGATTTCGTTGCGGGTCCAGAGGTAGGAGAGGCCTTCCTGGGCATCGACTTCGGCGTCGAAGGCGGTGTAGAAGGCCCCCTCGGGCGAGGTCATCTCTCGCAGCACGAACTCGAAGATCCCCTTGGCCACCCTGGCGTAGCGAGGGATTTTGGTCTGCTGGTAGGCTTCGCAGTAGATCCAGGCGAGCATGGCGTTGTCGTAGAGCATGATCTCGAAGTGCGGGACAAGCCAGCGGGCGTCGGTGGAATAGCGGTGGAAGCCGCCGCCAAGATGATCGTGGATGCCGCCATTGGCCATGGCGTCGAGCGTGTGCTGGACCCTGCGCAGATGCGTTTCGTTGGGCCAGTAGCGGTTATAAACCAGGAGCATTTCCAGGAGGGTCTGGCGGGGGAACTTGGGGGCGGAGCCAAATCCGCCGTGCTCGGCGTCGTAGTCGGCGGTGGATCGCCGGATCAGTTCATCGATGAATTCCCGGTTGATGGTGATAGGCGATTCCGGCGCGGGAGGCTCGGCCAGATCCTGGAGGATGGCCAAGAGCTGCGAGCAGGTTGCCTGGACATCGCCAGGCCGCTCGTGATAGGCGCCGTCGATGGCCCGGAGGAGGGTGAGGAAGCCGGGGCGACCGTGGGAGTCGATCGGGGGAAAATAGGTTCCGCCGTAGAAGGGCTTGAGATCGGGCGTGAGAAAGATGTTGAGGGGCCAGCCACCTTGGTGGGTGAGGATCTGGACGGCGGTCATGTAGAGTTGATCGACATCGGGGCGTTCTTCGCGATCGACCTTGATGTTGACGAACCGGCGATTCATCTCCTCAGCGATCTGCTCGTTCTCGAAGCATTCGCGTTCCATGACGTGGCACCAGTAGCAGGTGCTGTAGCCGA
>JBLNDH010000598.1:0-11800 GCA_050261455.1 Bacillota bacterium | reverse complement strand
AGGTCATTGGCTCCCGTCGCCTTGGCGTAGAGATCCTCCAGAAAGTACGCCTGGTCCATGAAGCCGGCGTGTTCCTTGATGTAGCGGTCGCCGGGGCTCCAGTACGCGCCGCTCACCGACTGCCGCCCGGCCTCACTGCGCATGTTGGGCATACCCAGCCGGGCCAGGAGGTCGTTCACGGCCTCGCGGCGGGCGATGGTCTCGCGGATATCGCCCGCGCCAGAGCGGCCGAACGTGCCCAGGAGGTCCTTGGGGTGCTGAACCGACTGCGCCGCCTCGGCCAGCGTGCCCATCATCTCGGCGATGCTGCTGCCGATCTCGCGGAAGAAGCCGACAATGATCGGAATCCAGTCCGTCAGGCGCTTGCTGAAGTCGTCCATCTTGCTGACGAACCACTCGATCGAGCCGGCCAGCGTCTTGATGACATCGCCATCGTCCTTGGCACCGGTCAGCACGCGCAGGCCCCGCGCCAGCCCGGTCACGATGTTGTCGAGGATGCTGCCCAGGTGATCGCTGATGCGCTGCGCCCGTGCCAGCCAGTCGTCGCTCTTGAGGTAGCCGAAGACCTTCTCGGTCAGCTTCTGGATGCCGTCCACGATCTTGTCGAAGATCCCCGCATCGCCAATCTGCGTGGCGGCATGGCGGAGCGAGCCCTGGAGCTTCTCGATCTGCACCGAGTAGAGCCGGCCACGCTGCTGCATCACCGAGTCGGGGATGTACTGCTCGGTCCACTTCGAGAGAGCCTGGAGCAGCAGCCGCGGGTTGTCGGCCAGGTCGCGCTGGGTCTTGTTGATCGTGGCAGCCACCTGCTCGATGGGGATTTCCAGGCGGGTGCGGAGGCTGCGCAGTTCCCCGCTCATGGCATCGCGCATGGCCAGCATGACGCCCTGCGCGCCTTGTTGGGGGTCATAGATGGCCAGCTTGGCCACCAGCTTGCTGAAGCTGCCGACCGCCTCGGCCGTCTCCTTCTCGTTGCCCATGGCGATCCGGCTGGTCAGCGGTCCCATGTACGCCATGCCCCGCGCCACTTCCCGGAGTTCCCGCACGGTCAGGGGCAGGTGACGCGAGGATTCCACCAGGGCATCGTTGACCTTCTGCGCCTTGCCCAGGCCACCCACCACGCCCGCGATGGCCAGCTCGAACTGACGGTACTCCTCCGTGGCGTCCATGATCGCCTGGACGCCCTTGACGATGGGGTCCACGAAGATGTTCTCGAAGCCGCGCCAGAGGTTCTTGACCGTGTAGATCGCGCCGCCGAGCTTCAGCAGCGACGAGATCGTCGTCTGCACCGGGTGCGCCAGCTTCTCCAAGGCGCTGGTGCCGATGTCCTTGATGTTCTTGCCGAACTCCTTGCCCACCCAGATGACGGCATTGCCCAGTTTCTCCATGAGCGTGGAGGACTTGGGCAGAGCGGCGTTGAGCTTGCCGACCTCCTTCTCATAGGTGGCGGTTGCGCCGGCGCTATTGCGGTACTGGATGGCGGTGCGCTCACCCTCGGGGCTGAGGCTGATCTTCCGCGAGACCTCCTGGAACTTGTTGTCGGCCAGGAACTGCTCGGCCTCGGCCTGTGCGTCGGCCACGGCCTTGGTGTTGTCCTCAGGGCTCTTGACGGTGAGCTTGCCCAGCTTCTCGTCGAAGGTGGCGATGGCACCCGTGGCGTTCTTGAACTCCTTCACAACCGATTGGCCGGCCTCGCTGATCTCCATGAACGCCTTGCCGGTCGGGGCGAAGCCCTCGGCGTTGAGCTTGTCGGTGATGACCTTGTTGCGGTCGGCCAGTTCCTGGGCCTGTTTGGCCTCGGCAACCGTGTCGCGAGGGGCTGGGATATTGACCTTGGAGGTCTGGCGCAGGGTGTCGATCAGGTGCTTGGTGACTTGGCCGTCCTTCATCCACTCCTCAACCATCTGCGTCGGCGAGGTGCTGTAGGAGCGGTACTGGCTGTAGCCCTGGGTGCTCAGGAAATCGCGGTTGGTTTTCTGAAGGTCCGTAAACGCCTTGGCTTGAGCGGCGGCTTGGGCGGCTGGATCAACGGTGCCGCCCGCCATGAAGCGGATGTAGGGGTTGCGGGCGTCAGGGTAGAGGTACGCCTTCTGCCCGGTGGCAAGCTGGAACAGCTCGCGGGTGATGTCGCCTTGGCCGGTGCGCTGGAGCGTCTCGGAGCCCAGGCTGGCCGCGCCGGCGAGGCTGGCCCGCAGCGCCTTGATCGCCTCGTTCCGCTCCAGCGTGTTGGGCATACTGAGGCGGTAAGAGCCGGTGCGGGCATTGCGCTGGATACGGATATCTCCCAGGGCTCGCTCGGCGATGAGGCTCAGAACATCCCCGTTCTTGTCCAATTCCGCCTGCATCGCCCCCGTGGGCTTGGACTTGGCCACTACATCGTTGAGCTTGTCCTTGAGCACCTGGCTGACCGACAGGGGCTTGGTGGGGACAGCAGCACCATGCCCGCCGCCACCGCCGATGGACCCCATCTTCTGGACGATGGCATCGAGCTGCTTGCCGATTCCATCCAGCGTGGTGCCCAACTCCTTGAAGCTCTTGGTCAATCCGGAGAACCCCCGACCGGTCAGCTTGCCGAGCTTGGCATCCATGCCGTCCAGGCTCTTGAGGATGTCGGTGAGGGTCGTGTATTCCTGCTTACCATCCACGATCCGGAAGCCGCGCAGGCGCTGCATCACCTTCGACACCGACGCGCCAATGCCCTCGATGTCCCTGCTGGCCTGAACCGAGGCGTCCTTCACCGCCTTCTTCAGCGGCGTGACGACCTGCTCGATGCCCGACAGGGTCGCCGAGCCATCGGGGGTGACCAGCAGGCGCAGACGAATCGTGGGGTCCGCCATCAGGGAGATAGACGGGAAAACGGTGTCCTGCCAGTGACCCCTGAATTCAGCGAGGTGACTCAGCTACAAGGGACGGCCGGAGGTATGCCTTGCGCGAGAAGAAGCTGCTCTGGCAGAACATCCCGCTTCCGCCCTGGAATCCCCGCCGCCTCTTCGACCTGTTCCAGAAGCACGTCGCCGCAGTCGCCACACCCGACGAGAAAGACGAATACGCCCGGCAGATGATGGTCTACATCGCCGCCAACCTGGGGCGGAAGAAGTGGTTTCTCACCCTGCGCCGCTGCCACCTGGACCCGGACGACGTAGCGGCCGACCTGCTGATCTTTCTCCTCAAGAAGACCCCGAGCATCCACCTGCACTACCCGTGCGTGCGGGTGCTGCTGAAGGTGCTGAACGTGGCGATCTTCCGCCGGCTCATCAGCGAGATCCGCCAGCAGAAGGCCATTGCGGAGGAATTGCCGGCCAGCGACTGGTGCGACGAGGATGCCAGCCGCTTCTCCTTCAGCCCCGAGCACCAGGAAACGCCGTTCATCGAGATGCTGCAAGGGGCGATGCGGGATGCAGAGGAGACCATCTGCCAGGGCCAGTGGGCGGACCAGATCTCCATCTGCGTGCTGTACCGTTTCCTGTGCCGGCAGATCGTGCGACAGAACACGATCCTGACCTACAACCAGCTTCCGCCGAGGCTCGCCAGGAGGATCACGCTTGAAGAGCATGCCACCGTCTCCTACCGGCTCAACAAGTTCATCTGCCAGACCGCAGCCGCCTACCTCTAAGGCGGCCTTCGACCTGCTGGCCGACTACTTCGAGTCGCGTGCCGAAGCCATCCGCTTCATGCGCGCCTTTGCCGGCATCGTGCTGAGGCTTCCGCCCATGCCCGCGGTCGAGCGACTGGCGAAGGACCACCAGATCGCCACCGCGCTCAGCGCTGACCCGACCACGGAGACCGTGCGCCGCCTGGCCAGCATTCATTCCGTGCCTATGCGGGCGATCGCCAAGAGCTTCTCTAAGTCCACGGGACGGGGGCTGAAGAACGTGCGGCTCAAGCGGGCCTGCTGCAAGAAGTGGGGACTGGGGCCGGGCACCGGCGGCGCGTCTATCACCGTGTGAGATATCGGCCTATCCCCAAGCCCATCCGCATCAAGGACCCAGAAGCCATCGAATCAGCGCGACGGCCACACTGCGAGTATTGCGGCCATCCTGGCCGGCGCGAGGGAGAGATCCACGTTCATCATGTGAGAAGCCGCGGTGCCGGAGGACACGATTGCCAAGAGAACTTGGTTTCACTGTGCTGGTTGTGCCACGACGGCGTCCACCGCGGCCGCATCCCCCGCGCCAGGATCGAAGCCCTCGTGGGCGCCAGGGAGCTGCTGCGCGGGCAGATCGGAACGCTGGCCTGCGTCTGCGGGGATACGCGACTGATCTGGCTCGCGGCCCAGGGGGTCTTCCGCTGCTACAAATGCGATGAGGTGATCGGCCCTAATCCCCGAGCGGCTTCATCATCTCCACCGGGACGTGGATGACCGGCTCGATGTCGGTGTGGCTCTTCACGATTCTCCGGCAGCCGCCCATCTCATGCCGCCTCGCGTCGATGTCCGCCAAGGCGATCCACTTCACACCGTCCTGAAAGCGGACGACGAAGAAGGCCGGAACGTTCAGGCCGATGCTGCCCATGTACAGGGCGAACCACTTGCGGACGTTCAGGAAGACCGTGGGGAACTTACCGCTATCGTGACTGCGTGACTTCAACTCCAGTAGCGCGGCCAAACGACCATCGCGGATGGCGTACCAGTCCACGGCACAAAGAGGACCGAAGGGCCGAAGCTCGCAGTTCCAGGCTCGGGCGATCAGATCGGAGACTTCCCGCTCGTGCTGGCGATCCGCGGCGGAGGTGAAGCCGAACGTCCCATCGGGAAGCGGATCGGCCTGGCGGTCATAGTACGTGGGCCTGCCCATTGCGCCGTTTCCTGTCGGGGTAGACCTCCGCGAACGGCTGCAACGCGTCGCGGTCCGTGGGAATGCCCTCGCGGAGCCGACGCTGGATTTCATCAAGGATCTCGCGGTGAATCCTGGGGTCACTCAGGTCGTCGGAGATCAGCTCGAAGACCTTCCAGTTCAGCCGTAGCGCCGCGTTCATCTTGATGCGGTCACCCCAGAAACCCGTGCCCGAGACATGGCGGCTCTTGTGCATCCACGTGCCGCCGTGGACCTCGATGGCGACGCGCGATTCGGGATGCGCCCAATCGAACTTCCATCGCCGGGTGGGATGAAACACGTACTGCGGGACGAGGCGCGGCCCAGAAAGTGCGATCCAGTAACGGAGGAACTCCTGTTCCCGCTCGCTCTTCTGGCTTGTTGGGCGAGTTGAGACCAGCCTCCCCCTGCGAATCGTCATGCCCGTCCGTGCCCGCAGTCGGCGAAGTCGTCTTCTCATCGAGGAGATAGACGCAGAACCACGACCTCTACGGCATAGGCGACCTTGGGACGACGAGCCAACGGGGCCATAACTGCTCCCACAATGGGGCAAGGGCGCTGTCGCCCGGCAGCCGGTTCCGTTATCCTGTACACAACTTCAACAGGACCGGCTGCTGATGCCTACAAAGAATCTCCCGCTTGAGGTCGATCTGCCTGGCCGCATACGCAACATGCGGCTAGCGCCGTCCAACGCCCTCTATGCCCTCTTTGAGGCCGTAGTTAACTCGCTTCATGCTGTGCTGGACAGCGAGTCCCCCAATAAGGGCAAGATCACGGTTCGCGTTCTGCGTGGGAAGAGCCAGGCCACCATGGGCGGAACGCACGAACCCGGCCCTATCCTCGGCTTTGAGATCCATGACAATGGCATTGGATTTGACGAAGACAACTTCGCCTCATTCCGCCTTTCAGATTCCACAAACAAGGCAAAATACGGCGGCAAAGGTGTGGGACGGTTGCTATGGTTGAAGGTCTTCAAGGCTATCCGGGTTTCCAGTGTATTTGCTGACGGTGCCAGACGGTACAAGCGGGAATTTGGCTTCTCTACCGAGGGAATCCTTAATCTGACGACCGCCGAGACGAATGAGGTCCGTGGAACGACGGTAACGCTCACATCTCCAGTTGAGCACTACCGGGCCGGGCTACAGCACGACGCTGAGACGCTGGCCATACGGACAATCGAACACTGCCTCGGCTACTTCATCGACGCCAAGAGACCAGCCGTTCACCTAGTGGATGAACAAACTGGGTACGACAGGGAGTTGGGCAGGCTCTTCCAGAACGAGCTCAAGTCGGAAATCAAGCGCAACGACTTCACTGTCAATGGGGCTCAGTTTCGTATTACGCACCTGCTGGTGCGCGGGCGGAAGAACTCGCGACACGCTCTGCATTTCTGTGCTCACCACCGATGCGTTGAAGACGAGACGCTGAGTGGAAAGATCCCTGGTCTTGTCGGGGGCCTGCGGCCTGCTGGCGCCGAGGAGGACCTGGCCTATCAGGGCTACGTGTCCGGCAAGTTGCTGGACAATTGCGCGGACACGGAGCGGGCAAGCTTCGATTTCGAGGGCTTCTTTGTATATGACCCAGACAAGCCACCCGAAGGCTCTGTAAATCGCGCGGACATGGTTGGGAAAGCTGTGGAGGAAGCGACGCGATTCCTAGAACCTACGCTCAAGCCAATTCTTGACGCCAATCAGGAGCGCATTCGCCGTCAGGTGGAGGAACATATGCCGCAGTACCGGCATCTGTTCAAGTTCAAGCCGGACCAGATCGCTGCGATTCCGCCTGGTATCGACGGGCACGCGTTGGACCTGGCGTTATACGGGATTGAGCAACAGTTGGATGCAGAGGGCCGTGAGGCTCTGGCGCGGGAGATGTCTGGCCCAAGCAATCCCGATGAGCCGGCCGATGAACGGAGAGCTCGGCTGGAGAAGCTTCTTGAGCAACTGAATGAGTCCGGCAAGTCGAAGCTTGCTCGGCACGTGGCCTACCGACGCGCGGTTATCGAGTGGATGGAAGACCAGATCGTGCTCCAACCGGGTGGCAAGTACAGCCTGGAAGACGCCGTTCACGCAGCCGTGTGCCCCAGATACGTGTCTACTGACGATGTTCCTCATTCATCGGTGAACCTGTGGTTGATCGACGACCGCTTGTACTTCCATTACTACCTCGCTTCCGACCTTCGGTGGAAGGACATGAAGGCCAGCGTCAGCAGGGACAGTCCTGACCGTCCAGACCTGGCGATCTTCAACCGACCCATGGCATTCAGTGACTCACCGGATCAGATCAATTCAGTGATCTTAGTTGAGTTCAAACGACCTGCGCGTGATGACTTTAAGCAAGGCGAATCGGGGCGAGACCCGGATGCACAGATAATCGACTACGTGGAGACGCTTCAAGCGGGCGAAGGCAAAGATGCCAAGGGCGGATCGATACACATTCCTGAGAGCGCATCCTTCTTTGCGTATATCATCGCAGATCTGACGCCTCCGCTTCGGCGTCTGGCAAAACGAGCTCTGTTCAAACCCACACCAGACGGTGATGGGTACTTCAAATTCCACGACAATTACAATTGCTATATCGAAATTGTTTCCTTTCGGAAGATGATCCGTGACGCGAAGAAACGAAACGCGGCGTTCTTCCATCAACTAGGCATCCCGATGCCTGGGAGATAGCCAAGCGAATACGACAGAGCCCGCGGCGGCTGGCGTTCGATCAGCATGTGAATCACTGAGTGCATCAGGTACCCTCGCCCGGCCGATTGCTGGAGGCTTCACAGCTGAAGCCGTGTGGGTAACGCTTCTGGAGCTTCTCGATGTTTTCTGTGGCGATCTCCTCCAGGGTTGCGCCAACGATGTCGGCCGCTTGCGACAGATACCACTGGAGGTCGCCCAGTTCTTCGCGCAGTTTCAGCTTTGTCTGGTCCCACTCGGGATGCCGATGGAAGACCGTCTTCTTTACGTGCTCGGCGTAGGCCCCGGCGGCGTGCATGAGCTTTGAGGCCAGGTCCGCATGGCGCGGGTCCAGAGCGGTCAGAAGCTCGGCCACTTCGCCGGCTTCGCCGCACAGGCCCAGGGCGAAGTTCATCAGTTGATCGCGCTTGCTCAACTCCGAGTTGACTGTGCGGCGGGCCAACTGCTGGTACTGGTTGAATCCGACAACACGCATTGTTCATCCTCCAAAAGCTACGCGGCAAGGCCCAAGTGACTCCGCAACGACTGGGCGCGGTGGCAGTAACGCGCCCGCAAGACCATCCCCAAGTCATCGAGGTTCAAGAGGCCATCGACATACGCCCCCAGGGCTTCATCGAGCATCGGCCCGGCGATGGGAGCGCGCACCAGGTGCTCCAGCATTCGGTCCGCATCCTCGTGCCGATCCGTCGCCGCCTTGACCAGCGCCCTGGTGCGCAGGTCCCGCTGCGGAGTGTGGGCGTAGCGGGAGTCCTCGTACACGATGACCGTTTTCAACGCCTTGTCATTGGCCAGAGCCAGGCAGACCGCCTTGCCCTCGACCCAGGGGCAGATGCACAGCAGCGAGTTGGGCGTGACAGTGACGCCCCGATCCACCAGATACGAGGCGTTGACGGGCAACCATTGGTCGCACGTCGCCTCGACCCATTCCTTGAAGGCGCCGCTGGAGAGACCCATGCGCTCAGCGGCCCGCTGGTAGGCGTGCAGAGTGATCTCGCTGACCCTCATGCCGCCTCCTCGATGGGCTGTCGCATCTCCGCGGCTGGTGGCGGATCGAGCGGGCGGATCGTCGGCTTGATCTTCACTTCATCCTCCAGTCGGCGCTGCATCAGCTCGCACTGATCCATGCGAACGTCCACGCCGACGGCCCGTCGGCCGCACTTGGCGGCCACCGCCAGCGTCGTGCCGCTGCCCGCCATGATGTCCACCACGAGGGCTTCCGGACGGGAGAGGGACCGGATCACCAATTCGGCGAGGTACTCGGGGAACGGCGCCTCATTTTCATGCGCCAGTTTGTGGCCCATATGACCGCCGCCCACGATGCAGTCGATGATGTTGCCGGGATTGGCGATCTCCGGCGGCGCGTAGGCGTCGGCCGCGCGGGAGCCATCCTTGCGACGATAGCATGGGCCGCCGCCGGGCCTGAACTTAGGCGGCTTGCCCATGGCCTTGTTGTCGATGGTGTCGAGCCTGCCGGGATGGCGTGAGCCGCAGATCACAAACTCGTAGTTGTCTTTGAACCAGTCCGGTCCACCAGAGCCGGGGATGCCGTCGCGGCGGAAGATCAGCGGTTTTCGCATGAAGAGGCCGGCCTCCTGCATCGCCAGCCAGAGCATGAAGGGCGTGCCGGACCAGCAGAAGTCTCTGGTGCGCCCGTTGACCACGCACGCGACGATGCCGCGGCTGATCCGGGCCGCTTCCCGAACGCGGGGCAACATCCACTGGGCCCAGGCCATTCCCCTCAGCTTGAAGCCGAGGTCGCCGTAGACCCTGGCGTCCTCGTATGGCGGAGAGAAGAACACCAGGTCCGCCGCATCATCCTCAAGCGGCAGACGCACACAGTCCCCGCACCAGATCTCCAGATTCTCCATGTTCCACTCCATGAACGGCCACCCCCAGAAGCCCCTCGAACAGGTCCAGTTGAACCACGACTGGCTGCGGCTTGGGTTGCCGGGCGTAGCGCACCCGACGGAAGGGACGTGGGGCCACGTCGAACAGGTAGAGCTGCTGTCCCGCCGGCTGATCCGGGTTCACGTACTGCCACAGCCGGCCGCCGCACGCGGCGGGAGCGCCCTGGGCTTCACGCAGCGCCATGCACAGCGCCGACGCCGTGATGCCGCCGTACCTCGCTGCGTCTGTGAGGCTCTCCTTCACGATGCCATCGTTGAGGCAACGCACCGGGCGCTCCCGCCCCGTCCTGATCCGCACCCGCTCGCTGCCGTCGATGTAGACGAATAGGTAGCCCTTGCAGCGACAGCCCTTGCTGATCGTGTTCCGCAGGTAGGATCGCTTCGTGCCGATGAAGTCCGCCGCCGCCTTGAGTGTCGCAAAGCCGTCCGGGAACTGGTCCTTGAGCTGCTCGCAGAAGACCGGCCGGGCATACGGTCCCTGGCGGAAGCGGGTGTCCCGCATGACGGCCTCGTGAGCCTCCACCTGCTGGCGGTAAAGCTCAACGCGGCGGGAGCGTTCCAGAACGTCATCGCCTGGAAAAACAACATCGGCGACGTACTGAAGCATGGCCCCATCCTGCCTTGGCGGAAAAGGTGAACGATAGGGGTCACACCTTCACGAATTGCGTGTGCAGATACTGCCGCCCTTCGGGGTCGGTGCGCACCTCGAAATCCTCGAAGAGAGCCGGCGCTTCCACCTTCAGGATGCTGAACACCATCAGCGCCACCCGGCGCATCTCCGCGTCCGCGGCGAGGCTGCCCCGCATGACGAAGAAGTGACGCAGGGCACGGGCGTTCATCGACACGAAGATCTTGGTCTCCGTGCAGTTGGGCAGGCAGGCCCGCGCAGTCTGGCGGGCGATCTTGCGCTGATCGGTGGCCGAGAGTCTGGGGTACTTGTTCTTCACGTTCTGCGTCAGCACATCCGACCAGTATTGATATGTGTCGCGGGCCTCACGCACGTAGTGCCGGAAGGAGTCCTCCAGCTCCGCGTCCGCCGCGATCTCTTCGGGCATGATGAACGCGCAGTCCCTCTCATCGACGTAGCGCTGGGAGAGCTGGCTATAGCTGGCCAGGCGGTGGCGCACCAGCTCGTGAGTGAAGGAGCGGCTGACCTGGGTGATGATGAAGTTGAAACAGGCGTGTTCCAAGACGCTGCCGTGGCCGACTTCGATGATGTGGTGCAGGTACTCGGCATTGCCGCCCGGCCGGGGCTTGCTGTAGCTCATGTAGCAGAGCCGGCCAGCGATCTCGGCGAGTTGCTCGCCGGCGATGTCGGTATCCGTCTCCCAGTTCTGGACATTCTGGTCGGCCAGGAAGGCATCCAGTCCGAACTCGTCGATCAGAGGCTTGCCGATCAGGTACACCCTGGGCTCCCGGTAGATCGTGGGCGTCTTCACGTCAGGGCCGGCGTCATCGAAGCGGACGCCCATTTGCGCGCGCAGATTCCTCGCTTGGTCGAACGACATGGACCAATTCCTTTCTTGATGATGGCCGCTACGCGGCCTTGTTGGTTGAATGCCTGACGATCCGCATGTCGGGTGGACCGGTCAGGTGTTGACTCCATCCGGGCTTGAGCCAGTCCTCTGGCGGCTCAAGCTGCACGCTCATCCAGGGCCAGATCAGCACGGTGTAACGCTGAACGCTCCTGACCTGCTGGACGAACCCGTGCCGGAGCACGAGATCGCCCACTTTCAGGTCCGCCAGCGTCACTTCGTGCTGCATGACCCGTCCTCTGAAGCTCCAGGTACTCCTCCCAGGCGATCCGCTTCCAGTGCTTGCCGGCGCTGCGCCGCTTCTGGGGGTCGGCCATTGCATAGTGGATCGCGTGAACCGACACGCCCACGGCACGGGCAGCCTGAGAAGCGCTGGGATAGGCATAGCCGTTGTCGATGTTCAGGCACGGCTTGGCATCTCGGCTCATGCCCCACAGGGGCGAATCCTTGGCCCATTCCCAGCGGATGCCGGCACAGGTCCATCCGTTGTCGGCCGCTTTCTTGATGGCCGCCTTGGTCGTCTTCAGGTCCGGCCGCTCGGCCCGGATCGCTCGGGCGGCGTCCTTCAGGCTGTTGTAGACGAGCCCAGTATCCAGTCGCCGCACTGGCTTCATCCAGGGGCCAAGGTCATCGCACAGCGTCAGCACGGTGTAGATGCGGCGTTTGATCCGGCGGCGGAAGTCGGCTGTGCGCTGCTTCTTCCGCCACTGCTCCATAAGCCCCGGCACGCCAGCCCGACGATTGGCCATGTACCGGGCCTGCACGCTGGAGTTGCGGACCTCCCGCTCAAGCTCCAGGTTCCGCTGCTGGCGACGACGAGACTCGACCAACCCGTCCTCCCGCTTCTGCTCACGGCA
>JBLNDH010000597.1:0-4422 GCA_050261455.1 Bacillota bacterium | reverse complement strand
AGCTTGCAGGAGTCCCAAGGCGGCGGTCTGCGATTGAAGCTGAGGTCGCAAAGGGCCATCTCCGACCAGATAAAGGTGAAATGCAGTGCCCCGGCTGCGCAGGATGGCACAGGATTCGATGAGGACGTCGAGCGCTTTGACGGGGACCATGCGGCCGACCCAGAGAAGGATGGGACCTTCGCTGGGCAGGTTAAGGCGACGGCGGGCCTCAATTCGATCGCCGGGGTGGAACAGGGTCGTGTCGACCCCTTGCCGCCAGACATGGACCTTTTCCGGCGGTATACCCAGTTCGATGGTTTTGTCCTTCAGGTATTGGCTGACCACGATGACGGCATTGGCCTCGGCGAGAGTGCGGATGACGCAGATGCGCCGGCTGGGTTGTCGCGTGATGAGCAAGACATCGGACCCGCCAACAATAATGGCAGCGGGCACCTTAGCCATACGAGCAGCGTAGATGGCGGCCTGACCGTCGGGATGCGCCCAGTACGCCAGCACGACATCGGGCGGATGCGATTGGAACAGATGCAGGACTGTGGCGCGAATGGAATGCCAGTAGAACCAGCCGTAGTGGCTGTGAAGTACCTTGGGCGGGTAATAGTAGCGCGGATGATGGACCTCGATGCCATCACGCATCGCCTGTCGCTTGGCGCCGAGCGGGGGGACGCCCCTGCGTCTGGCTCGCCACTCATCGATCCAGGGAATCGGCGAGACAACTTGCACATCGTGCTGCTGGGCCAGTGCACGCACCAGCTGCAGGTTGAAGATGCCCTTGGTGGGTTGCCAAGGGTTGGGGAAGTCGTTGGCGATGAAGAGAAATCGCATGGCGAGGATGATGCGGGCTTACGCAGGAGATACGACTTGAGTCGGGGGCGGCGAAATCAGGTTGAGATAGCGGGCATGGTAGGTCTTGGCCATGTGCCGCACGTGATACGTCGATTCCACGCGCCGCCGGCCCGCCTCGGCCATGGAGCGGGCACAGGCCGGGTCCAAGAGCATTTGGGTGATGGCCACGGCAAGGGCATCCGTATCGCCGGATGGGAACAGCAGGCCGGTCTGTCCATGTTGGATAAGCTCGGGCAATCCGCCAACATTGGACGTGACAATGGGAACGCCTGCGGCCCAGGCTTCGAGGATGACCAGGGGCATTCCTTCGGAACGGCTGGTCAGGGCGAAGACATCCATGATATGCAGGAATTGCTGGGGTTCGGGTTGATATCCGGCGAAGTGGATGTTGCCATCGAGGCCGAGCGATGTCCCCAGTTGGCGCAGCTCCGACAGGAGCGGGCCGTCGCCGACCAGCAGCAGGTGTACATTGGGAATGCTCGCCCGGATATCGTGGAATGCACGGAGCAGCAGGTCCTGGCGTTTGATCTCGGAGAGGCGGCCAATGGTGCCGATGACCGGGGCATCGAGGGGAATCCCCAGGGCATGTCGCAGCGAATCGGTATCAACGGGCTCCTGGAAACGTTGGGTATCGATACCATTGCGAACCACTTCCACCTTGCCGGCAGGGGCAATGCGGTGCGCTCTCATCTCCTGTGCGATGTCGTCGGAGACGCAGAAGATCCGTTGAGCAAACCGACCGGCCAACCGCCCCAGAAGGCGGGTACGGAGACGGGTGGCGTAGTTTTTGCCGTGTTCGGTATGGACCACCGGAATTCGCAGCCATCGGGCAGCGGGTCCGGTATAGAACAGGGCCGTGATCTGATGGGTATGCACCACATCCGGGCGAAGCTTTGCAAGGATGCCATGCAAGTGCCGAATCGTGCCGAGGCGAATGCCGGGCAACTTGTGCGTGCAGAGGAGTCGTGCACCAGCGGCTTGTACGCGTGGTGCAAGGAGGCCCGGGCGTTCGAGACAGATGACGCTGACATCCTGATTGAGCTGTTGGCCCTGGGTGACCAAGTCCAGGACAATGCGTTCCAGGCCGCCCAGGTCCATGGACAGGATAACATGCACGACTTTGAGCGAGTGCGGCATAATGGTGAGGCTCAGGACGCGGATTTGGCGGCAACGATGATGGTGTCGCCAAAGAGAGGTCGCAGGAGTCTGGAGCGGGCCAGACGCGTTCTCAATAGGCGAGGCAAGGCAGCGAAGATCGATTCCAGGGCCAAGATGATCGGATCGGGCAATCTGAAGAAGTGTCCTCGGATACCCATCCAGCGGCTGGTGGAGGAAAACCCGGCCGAGAGAAACATGGAGCGAAGCTCGCGGTAGGTGTACTCCTTGAGGTGCACGCCACGGGCCTCATGATCGAAAAGGCGAGAGACATCGTGCGGGCCGGAGTAGCGGTGCGGGGTAACTGCGATGTAGCAGCCGCTGGGGGCCAAGGCGTGATGCACTTCGCGGATCTGCTCGGCAGCATCGTCGGGATGCAGGTGTTCCAGGAGTTGGTTGCTGTAGGCGACATCGACACTGCCACGAGGCACATCGATTTTGATGCCGTCGGTGATTACCAGCGAGAAATTGGCCGGCGTCTGACGTCGGGCAGAGATGATATCGGACACATCAACGGCATACGCGTGGCGAACCCGAGGCGCCACGGCCAAGGCGAGGTGGCAATCGCCGGCACCCACTTCGAGGTAGACCACATTGGGGTTGAGAAAGTGCCGGAGTAGCCGAAACTGTCGATTGACGGCAGCCTGCTGCGACGCCGGGTCTGCTTTACGCTTATGCTGCGGGTGATCAGGTACCCGCGTAAACAACTCATTGTAGATTTCACTGTAAAGGGATCGACGATCTTCGGGCCGGGCCGCGCGCAGGCGATCGCCCAGCTCACGTTCGACGTCGTACTGGCCGCGAACAGATTTCTCATCGCGGCCAACCAATGCGATCTTTCTATGCATATAACTCCAAGAGCCGTCGAGCAACGAAGCTGTTACGAAAGGGACTGTTCGGGAACCCTGCTCTGCCGAAGGACACGAGGATCGGACGGAGACGATGACCGGCGGCCCCCTACGCAGGCCAGAGCAGCGCATTTGCCGAGGATCCACCAGGCTTCCGGGGAAAGGGGCTGGCGGCAGAGGCGACGCCAGGCAGGCCTCAGGGCCGCCCGGGGGCAGCCGCGAGATAAATGCGCGGAGGCCCATCCGCGATAGACCAGACTCTCAAAACAGCGTAATGATCGCTGGCTGACTTGTTTGGCGTAGCGATGGGCAACCGTCACCATGGGGGAGTAACCTTCATCCGGATCGGACCGCGACAGGGATGCGGGCTCGAAAACCATGGTGGCCAGGGGTTGCGACAGGATGTACGCGGGATGTTCGGCCAGCAGTCGGATCCATAGATCAAGGTCCTCGGCGACCTTCAGCTGACAGTCGAAGCGATTCTGTTCCATGGCCGTTCGCCGGATCATCACGGTAGACGTCCACAGTCGCCGGGCAATTTCGAGAACCAGATCGGTAGAGGCGATCAACACACAGTCGAGAAAGCCATGGTTATCAAACGAGGGCAACTGCGGCTGGTGGCCAGGCGTCTGACAACAGTACTGGGAGGCCACAATCGCGACCTGCGGATGGCGACGCAGAACGTCTAGCTGGCATTCCAGCTTCATCGGCTCCCAGAAATCGTCGGCATCGAGAAATGCGATCAAATCGCCCTGCGCCGCATCGATCCCGCGGTTCCTCGCCGCCGATGCACCGGTATTGGGTTGGCGGATGATGGTTACCTGTCGCCGATAGGGCTCGACAGCACGAGCCAGGTCATCCGGACTGCCATCATCAATAATAAGAACCTCATCGGGTGGCCGGGTCTGGGCAAGCACACTATCCACGGCTCGGCCAATGGTCTTGGCTGAACGATAGGCCGGGATGATGACACTGATGAATGGGCTCATGACTGTGGCAATTCCTATCCAAACCGCGCAAAGGCGCGGACGAACAGGTAGGCAGCGATCACGAATCCGCAACTGACCCAAATGCAGTTCAGAACGAGTCGGAAATTCAGTCGTGGCGCTTCGACCATGGAATACAGAGAAACCAAGCGTAGATAGGCCGTCACCAGCCCCAAGACCAGGAACGTTGGCACGCTGTAACAGCGAGACAGGCTCATATACCCTATGACATATGCAGTAACAACGGCCAGGATGAACGGCCGAAGTCGGAGCAGATCCGAATCGGCCGGTGCAACGGCTTCTCGACCGATTTGGTAAAGCGACTGCAGGGCATAATAAAACGCGCCGGTGAAGAGGGTTCCGCCGAAGAACCCCAGTTCGGCATAGGAATGGATGAAGGAGTTGTGCGCGACGATATAAACTTCCTCCAAATATCGATTCATGCCGACGCCGAAAACCGGGGACCGTTTGAAAAGCTGAAAGCCATCGCTCCAGATCTTAATGCGATCTTGGCCGGTCCCTTCACTGGCACTGATGCTGGTCGCTCGCCCGGCGAAGATGACAAACATCACAGGCAGTACCGCCACCGC
>JBLNDH010000596.1:0-6375 GCA_050261455.1 Bacillota bacterium | reverse complement strand
ATGCCACTGGCGGTTTCGCCGGCGGAACGGGTGACGCCATCGACGATGACGACAATGGGCCCGCCGTAGGGGTTGGGGCCGGCGCTGGCGTAGCGTTTGGTGAATTGGAGGGTCTTGCCGGCGGGGATGAATCGGCCCATGAAGGCATCGTGGTCGAAGCCGCCGCCACCGTTGGCGCGGAAGTCGAGGATCAGGCCGGGGACGTTGCCCAGGTCCGCCAGGGCCTTGTCGATCAGTTCGGGGAGATTGCCGGGGCAGCGGCGGATGTGGATATAGCCGAAGCCGCTGGCGAGCTTGGCCTGGGCGAGATTGCCGTCGCCACGCATGCCCGGCGGGAAGAAGGCCGGGCCCCAGGGAATGTAGGTGGCGCGCTGACAGCGGACGGTTTTGGTGATCGTTTGGCCGGCCAGGTCCTTCAGTTGGAGTTTGTATTGGTAACCGACGGGGGCGGCCAGGCCCCAGTGGGTCGTATGGAAGAAGGCCTGATTGTCGGTGGAATGGCCGATCGTGTCGCACCGCTCGGCGGTCTTCTTTTCGATCCATTGGTTGATGGGCAGATCATCGATGGCGAGCACCTGCATACCCGGCGTGATGCCGGCGGCTTGGGCGGTGACGAAGCTGTTCTTGACGTAGATTCCGTCGCTGATTTTGCAGAGGAACAGGCCCGGGCCGGTCTTGGGACCTTTGCCGTCGTCGGGCCATTTGACGTTCTTGGTTTTTTCGGTGGGTTGGACGGCGGCGTGGCCGTCTTTCAGTCGCGCAAGCAGACGCTGAAGGAGGACCAGGTGCTCCTGGTCGGTTTTGACGGCCTTGGCTTCCTCCAGAAACTGCTTGGAGATGGCGGGCCAGTCGATTTTCTTGAGTTCGAAGAAGTGGCCGCAGTACTTGGGGAGTTCATCGACCGCGAAGCGGACGTCCTGCTCGTAAACGGACTGGGCGCGGGCGAGGGTGGGGAGGAATGCGAGGAGGCAGAAGAGGAAGGACGTCAGGGTTATTCGCAGGACTGTGTTCGACATGTAGAGTTCCCGTTGTGTGAAATCAACCGAGTGTTCCTGGTTGAGACGGGTGGGCGGGGAAAAAGTTCCGTCGGGGTGGAGTTGCGTTGTGGTGGTTAGTGCTTGGCAACCTGCTTTCTTCTTGGCGTTCTCGGCGGGCCTTGGCGACCTTGGCGATTCTGCTGCTGCCCAGTTCTGTCGCTCGCGAGGAGCCACGAAAGAGAACCGCCAAGAGCGCCAAGGCCCGCCAAGATCGCGAAGAGAGCCAATGAACCACCGGAACACACAGTGTCGTAGGGTGCGCTTTAGCGCACGTTGAATCGTCTGACGTGCGCTAAAGCGCACCCTACGAGAATGCATGGGCGAGCCGCCCATGCCACGTTGAACGCGCACGGGCAGGATGCCCGTGATACGGTATATTGCTTTGTAGAGGCTCTGGTGGATCGAGGGATGTCGTGGGGGGAAGAAGCCCAGGGAGCAAGCTCCCTGGGCGTTAATCGGTCGCGCGTTGGTGTTCGTTCAGACGGTTTCGGGGACGACGTAGGGCTTGCGGTAGTTGCGGGTGAGCAGGGCGTTGGCTTTGTCGTTGCCGGGGAAGCGTTCGGTGACGGGGTCCATGGTGAGGACGGGGCCGAGGATGGCTTGGCTGGTACGAAGGTCCACGTTGTTGGCGGCGAGGTGCTCGGCCATGCGTTCGAAGGTTTCGCTGGCCCCCTTGTGGCTCTTGATCTGCTCGCGGATTTCGTTGGGCGGGGATTGCAGGCCCAGGCGGTAGGAGATGTTGCCGGTGTGGCAGAGGGCGCTGGAGAGATGACCTTCGAGGATGTCGGCATTGAGGTCCGTGTATTTGCGGGAGCGGATGGCCTTGATCCAGTTGCCGTGATGGTTGCCGCCGCCTTTCCACTTCTTGATTTCCTTGCCGGCCTTGTCGAAGGCGGTAGCGTCGGAGTAGCTGGGGATGACCATGGAACCGCCTTCACAATCGACGACGACGCCGATCTTGGCGCCGCGGTAATCGGGGGTTTTCAGGCCTCGTACTTCGAAGATGAGGGGGGCTTCGGGGTAGTCATGGAAGATGAACTGCGTGTTGGGCGTTTCGCCATCGTCGATGTAGCCCAGCCGGCCGCCGACGCTGAAGACGCGCGAGGAGAGGTGATCTTCGCGAAGGATCCAGCGGGCGATGTCCATCTGGTGGATGCCCTGGTTGCCCAGATCGCCGCAGCCGGTCGCCCAGACCCAGTGCCAATCGTAGTGGAGGTTCTTGCGGCGAAGGGGCTCCATGGGGGCCGGGCCGCACCAGAGATCGTAATCGATGTTGGCGGGGATGGGGGTGGGGGCAGCGACCTTGCCGATGCTGCCGCGGGGTTTGTAGCAGAGGCCGCGGACGAGCATGAGCTTCCCGAGGTTGCCTTCGTGCAGCCACTTGATGGCTTCGATCAGCCCCGTGCTGGAACGGCATTGCGTGCCGGTCTGGACGATGCGGTTGTACTTGCGAGCCGCTTCGACGGCTTTTCGCCCCTCAAAGACATTGTGGGAGACAGGCTTTTCGACGTACACATCCTTGCCCGCCTGGCAGGCCCAGATAGTGAGCAGCGAATGCCAATGGTTGGGCGTGGCGGTGGAAATGGCGTCGATACTCTTGTCGTCGAGGAGCTTCCGCACGTCCTGGTAACCCGCGACCTCCGTGTTTTGTTCTTTGAGCTTCTTAATGCCCCGGTCGAGGACGTTTTGATCGGCGTCGCACAATGCGACGAGCCGAACACCGGCCAGTTTGCTCAACGCCGAGATATGGCTGCCGCCTTGACCATTGAAGCCAACGACCGCGACGCGGATGGCTTCGTTGGCCCCGGCGATCTGTGCCCATGAGCGGGCGGTTACTGAGAATGTTGCGCTGGCGATTAGGGACCCTTTAAGAAACGTGCGACGTGTGAGGTGTTTCATGGCCCGATCCGGTAAGAGATTTGAAGATGAAGCGGCACCGTGACGAGAGAGCGATGCTACTATGCTTTCTACTCGCGGGTGATGGTGCTGTTGCTCGGGAAAGCCTACGGACTTGGAAGTGATTTCAGAACGGTATTTCGGGTGCCACTGGCGGCTTGCCCGCCAGTGTATTGCCTGGGAAAACCCGCACTGGCGAACAGGTAGGGTGGGCTCGGCCCACCGATTTCTTGTTTGCCGTCGATCTAGTATACTGTTCGCATGAATGAGGAAATCCTACCAGAGTTCCCCGACGCGTTCCTCTCGATTCGTAAGGCCTACATATATGGTAAGCCCGGGGAGTGGGCGATCATCATTGTCCTCAAACCTTTTGAACTCGACGGCGAGGGCGTAGAGACGCAGATTACGCTAGATGCCTTCCCATGGGGTGTCCGGGATCCTCTCAAGTTGGCCGGCATGGCATACGACTACTCGGCCGACGACCGTGATAAGCACAATATCGAAGGATCTATCTGCCTTCGTCATGCTCATCATCCGGTGGATGTATCCCGAATTGCCTTGGGGAAAGCCGAAGCGAACACTGTGCAAGCCACCATCGACTGTAATTTTGACTTCGATTGTGAGGGCGCTGGTTTCAGAAACCGCTCTGCGCGGATTACCTGCGAGCTTGAATGTGGAGTGCCCAAGGAAGCTCATTCGTACCGAGTCATCAAGTAAAGAGCAGAGGGCGACAGCAGATGGACAGGGTGGGTTGATCCGACCGCACTTGAGCGCAAAGAAAAGCCCCGGACGCGCATCCAGGGCTTTGTTGAGCAAAGGGATTGTGCGATCGCCTATGCCGATTCTCGCCGGCGTTCGGGCTTGATGGCAAAGAGCGTATCGCGCCCTGCCACCACGTCTTCGGTGATGACGTACTTGCCGCCTTGCTGCTGTTCGGGCAGGGCGTACATCAGCTCGAGCATGAGCTCTTCGCAGACCGCGCGAAGGGCGCGGGCGCCGGTGTCGCGTTTCAGGGCCTTTTCGGCGATCAGCTTCAAGGCGTCGGCGGTGAACTCCAACTCGCTGCCTTCCAGGCGGAAGAACTTCTGGTATTGCTTGACCAACGCGTTCTTCGGCTCGGTGAGGATGTTGACCAGCGTGCAGACGTCGAGCGGTTCCAGCGTCGCGAGAACCGGCAGTCGGCCGACAAACTCGGGGATCATGCCGAATTCGATCAGGTCTTCCGGCTGACACTCGGAGAGCACGTGAGCCCGCTCGGAAGTGGACTCCATGTCCTGCTGTTCGGAGCCGAAGCCGATCGCCCGCTTGCCGAGACGCTTGCGGATGATGTCTTCCAAGCCGACGAACGTGCCGCCGCAGATGAACAGGATCTGGCTCGTGTCCATCTGGATGTATTGCTGCTCGGGGTGCTTTCGCCCGCCCTGGGGAGGGATGTTGGCGATGGTGCCTTCGAGCATCTTCAGCAAAGCCTGTTGAACGCCCTCGCCGCTGACGTCGCGGGTGATGGAGACGTTGTTCTGGGTTTTGCCGATCTTGTCGATTTCGTCGATGTAGACGATGCCGCGCTGGGCCGCTTCGAGGTCGTAGTCGGCGTTCTGAAGCAGACGCAGGAGGATGTTTTCGACGTCCTCACCGACGTAGCCGGCTTCGGTCAACGTCGTGGCATCGCCGATGGCGAAGGGGACGTTGAGGATGCGTGCCAGGGTGCGGGCCAGCAGGGTCTTGCCGGAGCCGGTGGGCCCGATCAAGAGGACGTTGGACTTGTCGAGTTCGACGTCGCTCTGCTCGTTCTTTTCGCCCAGGCTCAACCGTTTGTAATGGTTGTGCACGGCGACCGAGAGCGCCTTTTTGGCGTACTCCTGGCCGATGACGTACTGATCGAGG
Organism: Bacillota bacterium; assembly: GCA_050261455.1. Classification (GTDB taxonomy): domain Bacteria; phylum Planctomycetota; class Phycisphaerae; order Tepidisphaerales; family Tepidisphaeraceae; genus JAPLNB01. The sequence goes on along the minus strand of JBLNDH010000596.1, from coordinate 1,558 downwards.
AATTCCTTGATCTGGCGGGGCGAGGGGATGTTCTCGAACAGCGGCTGCGTGCTGGTCAGCTTGCGCTTTTCCTGGCGGATGATGTTATGAGCCAGGTCCACGCAGTTGGCGCAGATGTAGACGTCGCTGGGTCCTTCAACCATGGGCCCGACGTCCCGCGAAGTTTTGCCACAGAATGAGCACGTGGTCACGCGTCGTCCTCGAAATCCGCCCGGCGGATTATTGGAACCCGTGTTGTTCGGCGGGTTGTTGGATCCGCCGCCATTGCCGGTGCGATTGGAGCTGGCCATCTAGTTGCCTTCCTAATACTCGTGTGCCATTGCGACTGCCGGATACAATCCTCTAGATCGGCACGGCAGCAGCGCTTATACCGTTTTTTCGTCCCGTCCTTTGGGTTTTTCCTTTTTCAGCAATCCGATTGCCATGCGAGCCCGAGCTCGCTCGTACTCTTGATCTGATAACTTGCCCTCCCGATGGAGTTGGCGCAAGTCATCCAAGGAAAACCCGGGCGAAGCGGGTGATTCCGGTTCTGTTATTCGTCTTTTAACCCAGACGGCTAAAGCGAAGCCAGCCACGATTGCTGCCACGAAGACCAAACACCATACGATAATGGATGGCAAAGCGTTCGTATCGAACATTTCCGAGCTTTATCCCTGGCTTCGAGTTCTATCCGCTGGCTTCAAGTAGAGATGCTACGCTGAGCTGAGAGGAGGGTCAATCTGAAAAGAAGGAGCCAGGAGTCCCAATAAATCAATGCCAGTAATAGTGCTGCGCAAGCTCAGCATTTGCAGTGAGGTGGAAGGGGAACAGGATACGGGAACAACGGTGTAACGGGGGTGGGACGTTGATGGGTTCGATGGGTGAGCGGCAACCAACCGGTGGGGTTCGGCTCGGCAGGCCTTGCTCTCCTATGGTGGGAGCTTCGGTCTCTCTGGAGCTTGACCCGTTGGTTGATGCGATCGGGGTTCCGATAAGTAAATGCCAGAGATTACTGGGGGTAAAGTTGTCGGCAAACGAAGCGAGCTGATCTATAATGGCCGGCGTTTGGCAGACGGGGTGACACGTCGGGATCGCGGCGGGTGGCAAAAAAGAGGAGATCGGCATGCCCAGGCGACTAATGCTGTTGGTGATGGGTGCTCTGCTTGTCGGCGGATGTGCATCGCAGAAGAGGCTGGTTGAGTCCAAAACGGAGTTTGCGGGCTTGGAGCAACAGTTCCGCGATGTCCCGATGGAAGCCCGGCGGCTGACGGCGCCCCTGTTCTGGCTGCATGGTGAAGAGAGTAAAGAGCAGCTGGAACTCTATATTGCGAAAATGGCTGAGGGGCATAACGGGGGGTTCGTGGCGGAGTCCCGGCCCCATAACGATTGGATGGGGCCCAATTGGTATCGCGACTTGGACATCTGCCTGCAGGCGGCCAAGAAGAACAATGTGAAGATGTGGATCTTCGATGAGAAGTGGTGGCCGAGCGGCGAGGTGGGCGGCAAGGTGCCAGCCAAGTATGGGTGCAAGACCTTGGAGGCGAGCGTCCAGAGCGTGGTTGGACCGTGCCAGTACTCG
>JBLNDH010000595.1:0-26715 GCA_050261455.1 Bacillota bacterium | reverse complement strand
GGAGTTCGGTTTCCCTAAGAATCATCCGCGATGGGGGTCACCATAGGCTCAGGAGCATGGCGAGGGTGGCGGCGGTGGTGAAGAGGCTGGCGAGGAGGCCGAGGAGAGTAATACTGGGGCGGGCTCTGTGTTTGTTCATGATCAGTCGTCGGCGGGAGGCATGCACGATGATGATGAGCACCACGGGGGTGAGTATGCCGTTGAATACAGCGGCGAGGAACAGGCCCGTCATCACATTCAGGCCGAGGAAGTTGATCAGCATTCCCAGAAGTGTGAAGGCAACGATGGCGAGATAGAACTGGGGCGCCGCGGTGGGCCGGCGACCGAGGCCAAACTTCCACTGGAATGTTTCGGACAGCGCATAGGCTGCGCCGGTGGTCAGGACCGGGACCGCCAGGAGTCCAGCGCCCACGAAACCAGCGGCAAACAAGGCACTGGCAAATCGACCGGCGAAGGGGCGGAGTGCATACGCGGCATCGGCGGCGGATTGGATGTCGTGGCGATTACTGACATATAGGGTGGCGGCGGTGGCCAGGATGATGAAGTAGATGATCAGGCAAGCGAAGAACATTCCGGTGTTGATGTCCCATGAGGCGTACTTGAGTTCGCCGTCGCTTACACCCTTGCGTTGCCAGAGCCTGGTACGGCCGGCGCACAGTTCTTCTTCGACGCGTTGCCCAGTCTGCCAGAAGAAAAGATAGGGCGAAAGACTGGTGCCAAACATGGCTACCAATGTCGAGAGAAACGCCCGGTCGAGGTGGACTGTGGGAATCAGCGTGCTACTGAGCACCTGCGAGGGATCCGGTTTGGCAAGCAAGCCTGCCGCGATGAAGGCAAAGAGGGTGAGGGTAAGCCACTTGAAGGTGCTCGTAAGCAACTGATACGAACCCCAGATCTGCAACATGAGGATGAGAAGGGTGACGCCGATGATGGCGAGCGGGCGGGGGATAGGCAGGATCATCTGGATGCCCGCAGCAACGGCGCCGATGTCGAGGCCGGCATTGAATACATTGGCAGCGATCAAGGCAATGACAACGGGGAAGAGCAGCCAGCGGGAATAGTACTCGCGGAGGACGCCCGCCAGGCCATGACCACTGACCATGGCGAGCTTGGCAGCGAGGTAGACGGAAGCGGCCATCATGGGGAAAAGCAACGGTACGACCCACAGCGTAGAAAAGCCGAGGGATGCACCGGCTTTGGCATAGGTGGCGATGGCAGAGGGATCGTTGTTCGATGCACCGCCGGTCAAACCCGGGCCAAGCACCTTCCAACAGCGTTTAAAAACGCTGGGCTCGCATGCGATGGCTTTTTCGATGCTTCCCGGAGCCGATTGCGCACAGGGGTTGGATTGGATTTCGGGAGAGGGCGGGTTATCGGGAATTGGGGCTGGTGCAATCGCCGGGGGTTGCGGAGTTGTCTGCTCGTTGTGGTTTGCCCGATCCACGCTGATCCACTCCTGTGAGAGGCGAGCCGTATGGGGGTGGGTTATGGCAAATGCTGTGCCTGCGGGGCGGATGGAGTGGGTGGGACAGGAGGGTTCGACTGGCCCCTTCGGGCCACCGCGGCACCAGCGGGGGCACGGGCGTCAGCATCCAGCATTGTCGTTTTCAGGTGCAATCAGGGTCATCACGTAGTCTTCGATTTGGCGGGCCCGGTGAGCGGCCGTATGGGAGGTCAGGATCCGCTGGCGAGCACGCTGGGCAATGGCCATACGGAGTTCCTGGGATATTTCGTGCAGGATGCGCAAGACGTCATCGGTGTTCTGCGCGATCAGAATCTCGCGGCCGGGTTCGAAGAATGTCTCCAGGCCAGCCCAGTAGTCGCTGATGATGGGCACGCCACAGGCGGCGGCTTCGAAAAGGCGGATACTCGGGGAATAGCCAGCGCAGGCCATGTCGGCACGGGTGATATTCAGGGTAAACGCCTGGGCGTTGTAGAACGCCCGATGAGCGGCTGGGGGGAGATGCGTGATTCGCCGAACATTGGAGGGCCATTCGATCGATTCAGGATATTGCGGTCCGACAACGGCAAACCGCCCCTGAGGCCAGCGGCGAGCCACCTCCAGCAGGAGCCGATCCAAAGTGGGCTGCCGATCGGGACTGTAGGTCCCCAGATAGCCCAGATCCCATCGACACATCTTGGGCTGCGGATAGTACAAGTCGGGATCAACGGCGCAATAGAGCGGCCGAGCCATCGGGGAGCCATAGTGCTGCTGGAGCCGGTCCAGCGTAGGGCCGCCGGTGAAGGAGAGATAGATCCGGTAGCGGGGAATCAGATCCGGCGAGAGGTATTCGGTGTCGCCACGTTCCAGCTTAGCCAGCGTCACGGGGGTGTCGATGTCGTAGAACGCGGTCAGGCCTTGCGCGATGGAATGGATCCAGCGGCCGATGGTGACCCCATCGGCCACGTAGGAGCCGACGATGACCAGGTCGGCGGCCCGGATCTGACGGGCAAATCGTTTCTGCAACTCGGACACGCTGGTGTACAACTCAGTGGCACAGAATGGCGGGTGCGGCATGTCGCGGTTGCCGGCATACCAGGGTTGATCGCGTTCAAGGAAGAGAATCTGATGACCTCGCCGGGCCAATTCGCGGACCAAGCCCCGGTAAGTGGTGGCGTGGCCATTTCCCCAGGAGGAAGTGATCGACAGGCCGATGATGACGATGTTCAGACGAGAAGCACCGTCGGCGGTTCGCTTGGCGCGTGTGGATCGAGTGAGGATTCCCATGTCGGCCTCGCTGCAGACTCCTTAGCTGTGTGCGGCGGCATTGATCAGGACGGCATTCGTCGGGGCAGGCCCGAGTCTCGAGCCTTTTGTAGCGATAAGCGTCTTTTCCACGACCTCGGCCCGCTGGGCGTACGTGTGATTGGCGTGAACGTGATGGAAGGCGGCTTGGCCAAGTTCGCGAGCCCTTTTTCGAGTGAGGGTACGAAGGCGGTTGGCCACTTCTTCGCCATTGCGAGCCACCAGAAGATGGCGGTCGGGCTCGAGGAACTGCTCGATGCCGTCCCAATCGTCGGTGATGAGGCAAGCGGCGGCGCCGGCGGCTTCGAAGACACGGGTGGCGGGGGAGAATCCGTAGCGAGCCATGCTTGCGCGACTGATGTTCAGGACGGCCAATGGCGAGCAGTTGAAGGCGTTGTGATCGCGTGTGTAGACATGGCCGAGGTACTTCACATTGGGCGGCAGAGGCTTGTCCTGCCACCCATTGCCGCCAAGCAGGAAACGATGGCTTGGCAGCAGCGTGGCACAGCGAAGGAGAAACTCTTCAACCCGGGATTCACGATCGGGCAGACGGTTGCCCATGAATGCCAGGTCGGCCGAGAATCGCTCTTCCGGCGGCACGGGGTGATGGGAGGAAGGATCAAGAGCGTTGTAAATGGGGATGCACTGGCGAGCCCCGTGAGATTTGTAGGCGTGGACGACCGGGTCACCGCCGCCGTAGGTGAAGACAAGATCGTATTGCGGGATCAGCGGGCGGAACGGATCGGCCGGGTTTTCGTCGATGCGATCGAGGGTCGCGGGGGCATCCACGTCCCAGTATGCGATGATGTTGGACGGCCGCTTGAGTTCGAGCACGGCGGATTCGAGCAATGGGTCGAAGATGCCCACGCCACTGGCCTTGATGATCACATCGGCATTCCTCGCATCGTCCAGGCAACGGTAGACGTGGCCGTCATCGGTCGCGGGATAGACAACCACGTTGGCATAGTCGGGGTCGGGGATATCGCGGTGCTGCTGGCGGCCGAAGGCATCGGGCTCGTAGAAAGTAATGCGATGGCCGCGGGCGTGCAGCGCACTGAGCAGACCTCGATAGTAGGTGGCCGCTCCGTTCCAATAGGCGGAAACCAGACTGGAGGCGAAGAATGCGATGTGAAGTCCATCTGGCATAGGTCTCCTTTCATGATGCAATCAGCCGGCGGTGAGGCTTGCGGGCGTTGGGGACCTGGGCATGCAATTGGCCGTTGCGATGGTGGCGACTGGATTCGCTAGTCAGTTCCGCGTAGATCGTCAACAGTTCATCGACCCGATGGGCACAGGTATGGCGTGAAAGGACCGTCTGGTGACCCCGCAGAGCCATGGCATGGGCGAGTTCGGGTTCGTTGAGGAGCAGGCGGAGGTATTGTTTCATTTCGCGACCATCCTGGGCAACCAGGTAATCGCTGCCGGGAGTGAAGAGGTGTTCGACGTCGTGCCAGGGCGCACAGATCAGCGGGATGCCGCACGCCAATGCTTCGAAGACACGGATGGTGGGGATTCCCACGAGCGATTGGACGTAAGGCCGCCGGGGCACGTGGACGGTCATGCGAAAATGAGAGAAGATTTCGGGGGCGGCGAAGTTCGGCAGCCAACCTGCATATTCAATTCCAGCCTGTTTCAGCGATGCCAAGGCCTGACGCGGGTAGCGTACACCGTGAATGCGGGCCTTGAGTCGCAGGGACTTGACCGGCTCGATGAGGAACTCCTGCAACTCGGCGGTTCGTTCGTCGTCGCCCCAGTTTCCGATCCAGACCAGATCGCCTTGGCAGGGGCGATCTGCGATCGGGCGGAAGACGCGGGTGTCGGCGGCTTCGTGCCAGGTCCAGGCGCGGCGGGGCCAGCGACGCTTGAGATACAGGTTACGCAGGACATTGCCGAAGGCGAGGACGCCGTCGTAATGGGACAGGTCATAGGCGGCCATCGCAGAGGGGTTGGTCACGGCGCGATGGTGGGTATCGTGGAAGAGCAAGCGAAGACCGGTCGTCCTTGAGCGATGGTCGCCGATCGCTTTGACCAGCGTGGGATCGGACCATTCGTGGACGATGGCCAAGTCAACGTCCGCCAGGGTTGAGGCCACATCGAGCGATTGAGGGTTGTATCGGATGCTCTTCAGACCAGGATAGGCTTTGCGGAACTGGCGGATCGGATCGGTACCATGCTCAAGCCGGAGGTTTCGAAAGCTCCAGGCGTTGCGGGGCTCATAGATCCGGACGTCGTGCCCACGATGGAGCAGCTCGCTGGCGATGCCGCGGAGGAAGTGGGCGTTGCCGTGATTCCAATCGGACAACAGAGAATGATAGAACATCACGATCTGCATACGTCACCCGGAGAAAGGGCTCATCGCGGCCTGGAGCACGGCACGGCGACGCTGAAGAACATGGCGGTACGCCGACAGATACTCATGAGCCATACGCTGGGGCATGTAGTGCAGGGCACGACTGAAGGCACGGCCAGCCAAGGCCTCCCGTCGCTCGGGATCGGCGATCACCAACTTCAATTGAGCCTCGATGGCATCGATATCGTTGGGCGGCACGAAGACGGCTGCGTCTTGCCAGATTTCGCGCAGGCTGGGGATGTCGCCAAGGACCAAGGCGCAGCGGCTGAGAGCAGCCTCGAGGGGCGCGAGGCCAAAGGATTCGTAGCGAGCCGGATGAGCATAGACCGCCGCTCGCGCGAACCAGAGACGCATCTCCTCAGCCGGGAGTCGACCGAGGCGGTGCACGTTGGGCGTGGTCAGTTGGTTTTCCTCGCGAGATTGATCTTCGCCGGCGATGTAGACGGGCCAGTCAAGGCGGTGGGCAACGGCCTCCAACGCCGCGATGTTCTTGGCCTGGTCCCAGATGCGGCCGGCCGTCAGGACCATTTCCTGCTTGGTGTCCCACGGTCTGAAGAGGGATGGATTGCGGGCATTCGCGATGATTCGCGTTCGCGGTAGCGAGCCATAGTGCGTCAGCAACGATGCCAGCATCGCTTGGGAAGGCGCGACGACCAGGTCGGCATTCCACAGGCCTTGCTTGACGGCCTGGCTATAGCGATTCCAGGAGGATGGGGCAGGTTCGCCTTTGACCGCCTTCCACCAGGATAGGACACAGGAATGGGCAGTCACGACGGTTGGGGACCGCCACGGGAGCGAGGCGTGCACATAGCCATTCAAGTGGACCACATCCGGATGGAGGCGGCTCTCCAGATCCAGCAGCCACTGGCCGGCGCGGTGGAGATCCTCCCAGGGATCGTCCATCCACTCTAGCTTATAGTTGCTTTCAAAGGCCGAGATATTGGGACACTGCTCGGCTTCGCGGCGTTGTTGCGAGGTCATCGGGACGCCCATGGTAGCCAGGACGATCTCGACACTATGGGGAGCCAGCGCACTGGCCAATTCGATGGCAAAGGTCCAGACGCCGCCAACCGTATCTGCCGTTGCGAGTATCCTCATCGTTGCCAGTGCCTTGCGGCGTTCACAGGGTAATCAGCGCCTTGATGAAACCCTCCGGACGATCCCGGGTCATGGCCAGGGCTTCCGAGAGACGATCCAGGGGGAACGAATGGGTATACAACGGCCGGGGGTCGAGCTTACCGGATGCCACCGCTTCAACGGCGGCGTGGATGCCCGAGACGTAAATCTTGGGATCGCGTTCATGGGCGTTGATCACGTCCAGGCCGCGCCAGTTCCACAGTTGCAGGTTGCACTGCCGCAGGCCGTCCTGGTGATAGCCGGCGATCACGAGGCGCCCCCGCTCGCCGGTCAATTCTCCGGCTAGATCGAGGGGCCATTGCTTTCCGGCGGCTTCGATCACGACCTGGCACATTTGGCCATTCGTCAGGGCTTTGACTTGTTTGATGATGTGCCAGTGGTCGTCCATGGGAATGGTATGGGCCGCCCCCATCCTGCGGGCCATGTCGAGAGAGAACGGGCGGCGTGAGATGGCGATAACCCGCGCCCCGGCGTTGGTGGCCAGGCGAGTCAGGATGGCGCCCAGGAATCCGATCCCCACGATCGCCACGGTGGGGTTATCGTGGATCTCGCTACGGCGCATGATATTCATGGCGCAGCCCAGGGGCTCACCGGGAAATGGTTGGCCGGCGAGCGTCTGCGGCAGAGCCACCAGGTTATCCGCGGAAGCCAGATCGTATTGGGCATAGGCATTCCAGGAGAGCACCGCAACGCGGTCGCCAACATTGAAGCTCTGCACATCCGGGCCGAGGGCATCGATGACGCCCCAGCCTTCGTGGCCGGGCTGGCCCGGTTCCCAGGGATACTTGAACCAATCACGACCCTCCCAGGGCGGGATATTCGAAGCGCAGACGCCACATCCTTCGAGACGGACGCGAACTTGGCCCGGCCCCGGCTGGGGCACAGGCACATTGACGACGGCAATCGTTTGAGGAGCGTGCAGCACCGCCGCACGCATGATTTGCGACTTGCTCCGCAGCGTCGCCGAGCTTTGGACAGTCTGCGTCACAGGACCTCCTTTGCAGCCGCAATGAGAGAGGACGACAACGCCCCATTGCTACCGCCTCCCGATCCGCAAGCCGTGGAGTGTTTCGAAGCCGGGTGATTCGCCGGTTTATGGGCCAGGCCGGAATCGCACAGCCACCGATAGAGCCGCTCCACTCCTTGCCGCACGTCAACTTGGGGAGACCAGCCGGTCGCCGCACCGAATTTTCGGGTATCCGACACGTAGTAGCGTTGGTCGCCGGGCCTCCACGATCCAAAACGAACTTTGGGCGCCTGGCCATCGATTTGCCCGATCAGGGCAAGCAGTTCCATCAGGCTGATGGCATTTTTGGGTCCCCCACCGATGTTGAACGCCTGGCCGCCGATGGTGCGTACATGTTTTTGCGCCAGGAGGAATGCGTTGACCAGATCGTCGATGAACAGGACATCGCGAACCTGCATACCGTCGCCGAAAAGGGTGATGGGCTGGCGTTGCAGAGCCCGGATCAGGAAGTGCGCCACCCAACCCTGATCCTCGGTGCCCATCTGGTGCAGCCCGTAGATGCAGCTCATGCGAAAGACGACCGTCGGCAGGCCGAAGGTGCGAGCGTAATCAAGAACGTACTGGTCGGCGGTCCCCTTGGAGCAGCCATAGGGACTGTGGAAATCGAGGCACCGGTTTTCGCCGATCCCATACTCACGCAGGATGGGGTCCTCGGGTTGATAGCGGGAGCCTTGGATCTGGAGTCTCACATCGGGCAGGCCGCCGTACACCTTGTTAGTCGACGTGAATACCAGGGGCGGGGGGTTATCCAAGGCGCGAATTGCCTCCAGCAGGTTCAGCGTGCCGCGGGCATTGACTTCGAAATCGTGAATGGAATTGGTAAGGCTGGTGGTGACGGCCACCTGCGCGGCGAAGTGGAATACCTGCGAGGCACGCTGAACGACCCTCCGGAGGACATAGGGATCGCGGACATCGCTGACCTCGACTTGAACACGATCGCCATGCGACTCGCGCAGCCAGTGCAGGTTTCGCTCGACCCCAGGCCGGGAGAGGTTGTCGAGAAGCACGACGGTACGGCCTTCGGAGAGGATGCGATGGGCGAGGTTGGTGCCGATGAATCCTGCGCCGCCGGTGATCAGGACGGGCCGATCGTTTCTGCCGTTCGCCACGGGCCGCCCCAGCCAGTACGCATCGCGCACCGCCTGGATCCCCCCCTCGGCCCAGAGGCGATACAGCAGTTTTCCGCCCCCATCAAATCGTTTCAAGCCATAGTGGTACTCGCGTTCATCGAGCTGCAGGCCATCCGCGGTGGGCAGCTTGGGGTCCCGATCGCGGGCGGCATACCAGTAGACGCGATGGGCGGGTGAATCGATGGCATCGACGAATGTCGTCAATTGGCGTCGCTCGTCGTGCCGCCAGGTCGAATAGCCGGTTTCGGTGATCCAGATCTCGGCTGGAGATTTGTACTCGTCCAGCACCTCGCGCGTGCGGCGGATCAGGGGCATCCAGCCCTCCCAATGAGAATCCAGCGCAATGGGATAGCCATGAATCCCCACCGCATCGATGTGCTGGATCAACCCGCGTTCACACATGAGCCGAAGCCAGCTTGGATCGACTGGCGCCATGCCGCCGAGCACGGTCTTCTTGCCGCGCTGTTTGCACCAGTACGCAGCGGCATTGATCATCTCGCTGAACACACGCCAGTACGGGTCGATCGTGATATCCCAATGGCGCAGGTTGTTGGGCTCATTCCACAGTTCGACCCAGTCGAAGTACTGCCCGAACCGGGTGATCATCAGATCCAGAAAATCCGCGTAGGCTTTCGGATCGCGCGGAGGCGAGGAGATCTTGTGGGCCGTGCCCAGCGAAGGGGGCGTATATACAAAGCACGGCAGCACACGGACGACCTTCGCCAACCGGGGTAACAACCAGGCGTACCATTCCTGCCCCTGCGGCGTGTGCCAATCGGCCCAGGAGACACCCGTCCTCAGCTCGCGCACCCCCAGCAATTGCAGATCGGCGACCACATCCTCCACGCGTTGCTGGTCCCCAGGGCGGAACCACTCCAGGATGCCGATGATCGGCGCCGATCGGTTGGCAGGATGCGGCAGATCCTTGCGTTTGGCCGGTCCAGGAGGACCGCCATTGCGCGGCTGCCGGCTTTTCGATCTGCTCATAGGGCAAGACCTCGCGAATCGAGCTCCGCTCTTGCTTCAGCGACCCGGTCGTGAGCCACCTGTCCATCAAGCCACGACGTCAATTCCTCCAATCCCTCCTCGAATGGGATTCGAGGCTGATACCCCAGAACTTCCCGGGCCTCGGTGATATCGGCGTAGCAGTGGCGAATGTCGCCGACGCGATACTGGTTCGTAACCGTGGCGGCAATCTGCTCCTTGCCGAGAACTTTCGCCATCTGCTGGGCGATCTGACGGACCGAGCGGGGTTGCCCGGTGCCGACGTTGATCACCCGGCCAGCGGCTTCGGGCACTTCCATGGCCAGGCGGCAGGCCCGGGCGATGTCTTTGACATTGATGAAGTCCCGTAGCTGGTTTCCGTCTTCGAAGATCAGTGGAGAGGCATCGTTCAGGAGACGCGAGGCGAAGATGGCCAAGACCCCCGTGTACGGGTTCGATAGCGCCTGGCGTGTGCCATACACGTTGAAGAACCGAAGCGCCACCGTGGGGATTCCATAGGCCCGGCCGGTGATCAGACACATACGTTCCTGGTCGTATTTGGACAAGGCATAGATCGATGCGAGCGACGCGGGCTTGGTCTCGGGCGTGGGGATAGGAACCAGGACACGGCCGGCGGGGTCCTCCGGCTCCCAAGAGCGTTCCTTGAGCCGACCGATATTCCGCTCGACGTTCGAATAGATAGTCCCATCCGGCCCACGGTAGAGCCCTTCGCCGTAGATGCTCATACTGGAGGCAACCACGAGGCGTTCCACACGCCGTTCCATCAGCGTCTCCAGAAGCACGGCGGTGCCGAGATTATTGACGCTGGTGTAGTTCTCGATCTCGTACATGCTTTGGCCGACACCCACCGCCGCAGCCAGATGAAACACCCCATCGATCCCGTCCAGCGCCCGGCGAACGGCGTCGCGATCGCGCACATCGCCAACGATCAGCTCCACCGAATCATGGAGGTACTTGGGGCGGGTACGCCCGGGGCCATGAACCTGCGGCGATAGGTTGTCCAGCGCGCGAACGCGATAGTTTTGCGCCAACAGCTCATCCGCCAGATGGGAACCAATAAACCCGGCGCCACCGGTGATCAGAATATGCTTACTCATCGGCGTGTTCCTTTCACTCTCCCCAGCGAGGCGTTGCAGCGGTGATCTGCACGCCGTTCAACGGCACGGCCGTTCTCAGGATCAATCTGCAGCGGAGGGGCAAACGACATGCCTGCCTGAGCCAGTCCCCGCGCAGGCCGGCAGACCCAGCAACCGGGCCGACCGGCAGGCGGCACTATCGGGTGAATTTCGTCCCCCTGATTCAGCTATAACAACGGTCCGACATACGCGCTGCACGCTCCGGCGAGACAGACAGTCGGTCTGCAAAGCCGCATTGTGACGATCTGTCGATGGGATCACGGGCGACAACAAGCAGGCTGATCAGCGGAGGAGATGTTGAGACGGCCTGGTTGCAGTTGCGAGGACTGCCTTATGCGGACTGCGCCCCCTCATGCCGGGGGCACCGCCGCCATCTCTTCCATTGTGCGAATGGTCGCGGAAAAGTCTTCTTCGGCATGCTTCTTGGCAAACTCAGCCGCGAAGAGCTGCTGCGCCACGGCGGTCACCGGCATGGGCACGGACAATCGCACCGCCTCGCGGAAGATCAAGTTGAAGTCTTTGAACATCAAGCGAAGCGGGAAATTGACCGGATACTGGCCAGACTTAGCAGTTTCAAGCTTCGCCTTCTGGAGAGGTGAGACGACCCCAGTCTGGCCAAGCACCTCGAAGAGACGGGCCCGGTCCAGCCCAGCCTTTTCACCCAACGCCAGCGCCTCGGCCAGCGCCTGCATGCCTACACCGAGCACGGCATTCACGACCAGTTTCATCGTGGCGCCAGCACCCGAGGGTCCCACATGGAAGCATTTGCCCAGCACATCCAGGATCGGCTTGCTTTGATACACGTCCAACTGCTCGCCGCCCGCGAAGATGACCAGTTCACCCGCTTCGGCCTGGGGGGTGCTTCCGGACACTGCCGCGTCGATGACGACTGCTCCCCGCATCGCCGCCGTTTCAGACAGCAGATGCACGGTATGCGGCGAAATCGTGCTGGTCTCGATGAAGATTGCACCAGGTTGAGCGTGTGCTAGCGCACCGTCCGGGCCGAACATCACTAGCTCAACCGCCGAGTCGTCGGTCACCGATGAGAGGATGAACTCGGCCTCGGCAGCGACTTCCCGGGGCGTCTTTACGATTCGCGCCCCGCGTTCGGCCAGCTTCTGCGTCTTCTCGGGCGAGCGGTTATACGCAGTCAGCGGATAACCGGCGTCAACGAGCCGGAGCGCCATTCGGCTGCCCATAGCGCCCAGGCCGATGAATCCAACTGGGGGCTTCTTGCCTGTATTGCTGTTCGCCATGATGTCTCCACAGACTTCGCTCAGGCACCTGGGGCCGCCTGCCACACCCGCACGCGTGGAACATACTCCCCAGCCTGCCCCACCCATCCGCAAGACCTATGCCAAGCTGACAAGCCTGCAACGGCGCCAACCGTCGCGGCGAAGCTCATCGGCTTCGCAGGACTTGTCCGGCAGCCCGCCGTCCAGTTGCGATCGCCCCGGCTACTGTTCCGCTCATGCCTCCACTCTGCGTGGCTTCGCCCGCAAAGAAGAGCGTATCCTCGATCGGTTCAGACAGGTTGCGGGCCGCGTCGCGTCCACCGACACGGGCATAGCTGTACGCCCCTCGCGAGAACGGGTCTTTTTGCCAATTCCACAGATACCAGCCGTCCAATAGCAGCTCGATCCGCCGCCGCTCCATGCCAAACAGCTCGCTCACGATCGGCAGCGACTGATCGATGACCTGGGCCGGATCATGGCGAGCCAGTCGCTCCGCGGCCGGGCCGCCTGCCCAGCCAACCAATAGCGGCACGTGCACCGGGAACAATGTCCACCATGTTGGCAGGGCCTGTTGTGGCGCATGGATGAAACCGATGTCCGATGGATCTGCCTGCCCTTTGAGGATGGGCAGCTGCTTGTCCTCCCAGAACGCCTCGCGAAAGCGCAGGACCACGCGCATCACGGAGCCCATCTCCAGTCGGGCCAGAGCCTCTTGCTTGGCGACCAACTCTGGAACAAACCGCACATAGCCACTGGTTTCGGGCGAAGCTTTCAGCACCCCCAGGGGCAGGGTGATCACCGCTTGCGGCGAACGCACCACGCCCAGATCCTGGCCTCGCGCGGATTGCATCGCCACTTCAACATCACCGTGGTTCCACCGAATCTGGCGGACGATGCTGCTGAGTCGGATCGCGACCTGCTTGGGATCCAAACCCAAGCGAAACCCTTGCACGATACTGTCATAACCGCTCAGGATTCGGAACAGCTTTTCTGCCTCGATCTGATCCGACGCCCGCTGCTCCTCCGCCAGCGACTGCGAACTGATCAAGTTCGCATCGGCCGCATTGAACCCCTCGACATACGCCATTGCTAAGGCCACGGCATTGGGGTCCAACTCATCCTGACGACATTGCCTGATGAAATCCGCAAATGACAGATCGGCGGGCCCCACGCGATCGAGCCGGCTCAGGATCGACTCGACGCTGGGCCACAGGTCTTCCGAGGGTCTCAGTTGGCGATCATCGCGGTACCAGTGCTCGCCGCACACATCACAGACGGCCAGCCCTGCCGAGCGGATCATCTCCCAGGTCTCCGCCGGCCAACCATGAACGAATTCGGCCCCCAGTTCGATCGGCACCGCCAACGCTGGATCGCGATGGGTGTAGACCCGCCCGCCCAGGCGATCGCGTCCCTCGAGCACAAGGACACGCAGGCCCGCCGCCGACAGCGAGCGGGCCGCGGCCAATCCCGCCACCCCGGCGCCAATCACGATCACGTCCGCATCATAAGGCTGTGACATCGCACGCTCGTTTCAGACCACGGTCCGCAACCGCCGTTCCGAAAGCAACAATCAGCGGCTTCCGAATCCTTTCGAGGCTCGCCATTTGCTGGGTTCCATCGGGATTGAGCAGGACATCTCTCGACGTCCGTCGGAAAGCAATGGAGAGCACAACCATGGCCAGCGCAGACCGACTCATCAATGCTGTGCGTGAAATCGCCCAACCGTTACCAGGGGAAAACGCCAGTTACGATTCGCTGATCCAGGCGGCCGGCGATGCCCGATTCGTGTTGATCGGCGAAGCCTCCCATGGTACCCATGACTTCTACCGCACACGGGCCGAGATCACTAAACGCTTGATCGAGCAAAAGGGGTTCACTGCGGTAATCGCCGAGGCTGATTGGCCCGATGCGTATCGCGTCAACCGCTACGTCCGCGGGATCGATGACGATGGCACCGCAGTCGAAGCGTTGTCCGATTTCCGGCGTTTCCCGGCGTGGATGTGGCGTAATGCGGACATCGTCGATTTTGTCGGCTGGCTGCGTGACTACAACAGTTCGCTTGAATCCCGTGAACAGATGGCGGGCTTCTATGGCATGGACCTGTACAGTCTGTATGGATCCATTCAGGCGGTGATGAAGTACCTGGACCGGGTGGATCCGGAGGTAGCACGCCGGGCCCGATTCCGCTATGGCTGCCTCGAACACTTCGGCGAGGATCCCCAAGCCTATGGCTATGCTGCGGCGTTCGATCTCTCGGCTTCCTGTGAACAGGATGTCATCGGGCAACTCGCCGAAATGGTGCGTCACGCCGGCGACTACGCCAAACGCGATGGACGCTTGGCTGAGGATGAGTACTTCTTTGCATTGCAGAACGCGCGGCTGGTTCTCAATGCAGAGCATTACTACCGCACGATGTTCCGCGGCCGGGTTTCTTCGTGGAACCTGCGCGATGAGCACATGGCGGAAACAATCGACGCATTGATTGCCCATCTGGACCGACCAACCCGGCGAGCGAAGGTGATCGTTTGGGCGCACAATTCGCACCTGGGCGACGCCCGCGTTACCGACATGGGACGATCCGGCGAGTTTAACGTGGGCCAACTGCTGCGCGAACACCACGGGCAGGAGGTCTTCTCGATCGGCTTTACCACGCACACGGGCACTGTGACTGCCGCCTCCATGTGGGATGGCCCGGCCGAGCGGAAACGCGTGCAGCCGTCCCTCTACGGCAGCTACGAACGCATTTTCCACGAAACCAGCCTGCCCCAGTTTCTGCTGATGCTGCGAACGAATCACCCGGCCATTGAGCTCTTGAGGGAACAGCAGTTGGAACGGGCCATCGGCGTGATCTACCTGCCGGAGACCGAACGGGTCAGCCATTACTTCTATGCGAGCTTGTCTGACCAGTTCGATGCGGTCATTCATATCGACCAGACCCGCGCCGTGGAGCCTTTGGAACGCACGGCGGCCTGGAAACCCGAAGAGGTGCCGGAAACGTATCCCACGGCCCTGTGAATGAACACCGTCTGAATGAACACCGCCTGAACGGGTGCCATCTGCCCCGGCGAGCTTGACAGTTGGCCGTCGTTTACGAAGCTAACCAGCCGGGAGCAGACACGATGGCCATTCATTTCACGCGGCGTCCGGAGAATCCGATCGTCGTCCCCGGTAAGTACGACTGGCGCATGGCGGTCGTCTTCAATCCGGGCGTCCTGTATGACGAAGGGAAGTTCTACCTGTATGAGCGGGCGGCGGGCGGCCTTCGGCCATTCCACTGCTACATCGGCCTGCTCGAAAGCGACGATGGGATTCACTTTCGTCATGTGAGCAGCGAGCCGATCTTCACCCCGGAGATGGCGGGCAGCAAATACGGCAGCGTGCAGGATCCACGCGTCGTTCACATCGGCGACACGTACTACATGACGTACGCGTACCGGCCTTTTGCGTGGAGTTCGCATCCGACCGGGTTGGGAGTCCCCGAATCCTACGAAAGCGAATTCCCCGGCGTGCTTCGGCCACCGCCCATTCCCAGCAAGCCCGGCTCGCCCAACGTCTCGGGCGCTCGGCCCGACAACATGACGCGATCCGGGATCGCCATCTCCAAGGATCGCGTCCATTGGAAGCATTATTGCTGGCCCACATCGGCGCAGCTCGATGATCGCGATGTGATCCTCTTTCCCGAGAAGATCAACGGCCGCTTTGCGCTGCTGCGCCGGCCGCTGCAGTTTGTGGGACCGGAGTATGGCACCGAATACCCGGCCATCTGGATCAGCTATTCGGAAGATCTGCTGACCTGGTCAAAACCCGAGTTGGTCGCCAAGGCGGCTTTCAAGTGGGAAGACAACCGCATCGGTGGCTCGACCCCGCCGATCCGAACCAATCGCGGCTGGCTGATGCTGTACCATGGCGTGGAGAACCAGAACCCCGCTACCAAGCGTGTGGTCTATCGCCTTGGGGCCATGCTGCTCGATCTGAACGATCCCAGAAAAGTGATCGCTCGGACCAGCAACTTCATCATGGAACCGGAGATGTACTATGAGCGGTTCGGGCTCTACATCCCCAATGTCATTTTCCCAACCGGGAACGTCGTGAAGGACGGGCTGCTGTACCTGTACTATGGAGCGTGCGACACGGCGATCTGCCTGGCCACGGTGCCGCTGGATGAGCTGGTCGATCACGTAATGAAGGGATGAGGTCGCGGTGAACCGGCGGAAATGCATCGCCCCGCTCAGGCGGCAGAGGCCGATTGCCCGGACACGGCTTTGAGCAGCCCCGTCATGCCATAGCTCGTGGCCAGGGAACGGATCTCCGCTGCGTCAGCGCGGTGAACGCCATCACAGTTGGAAACAAATATAAGATAATCCTTCGGCGGAGCGAACACCTGCAGGACGTCGAGGTCCCCCGTGCGGTAGAGTTCCATCTCTACCTTCTGGTAGGTCTTCCCGCCATGTCTGAACACCATTGCCCGGCCTCCGTGCAAGCCCTATTCGTTCCCATTCCTGGATACCTCAATGCCCATTGATGTATCTCTGGGAAATATAGCCCAGCTTCCCAACCCACGCAAGAAAATGAACCACATTTGGTTAAAACGTGCTTGATGCTGGCCTTAGGACTGCAATCCCACTCACTAAGAAGATACAGAGAGCATCCGGAAGACCCAGGGCGGCCTCCGTGACTCCGTGTGTCTGTGACCCCGTGATTCCGCTTCTACGAAGCTCCAAGACCCTCACGCATGTTCGCTGCCGAGGAGCAGATCCCCGTACTTGCGGATGAAGTAGGCCGGGGTGCAGCTCCAGGCGTGGCAGTAGCTGTTCACCAGATGGCTCTTGTACGGGGAGAGCGTCTGATTCTCTGGATCATAGACTTCCCAGAAGGTGTCAGCCCCGTCGCGGATCATCCGGCCCCAATAACTTCGCAGCAACGCCATCGCTTCGGGGTACATCCGGCAGATGATCATCGCATCGACCACATGATGCCACAGGTATGGCCCGGCGGGTTTGACGGCATTGGGCTTGTTGGGCAATGTCCGAAACGCGGCAGCGCCTTCCGACGTGCTCATGATACCGGCCAGGATCATCCATGCCTGAGAGGCCCAGGAAACCTGGCGATTCTTGCCACTGACAAATACGCCCTGGTTGGAGTCCCACAGGAAACGTCGGGCGGCTTGGGTCATCTTCTCAATCAGCGGCGGGATGAAATCGACCTCGAGTTGCTTGTGGATGGAGCGTGCCAATTCCAGCGTTTGCCGCAGGCAGTAGGCGATGACCGCATGCATGGAGGCTTGCTTGTCGAGATTGGCTTGCCAGTCGATGAAGATCCACCAGTTGCCCGGATCGATGAAAAGGCCATCCTGGTTCACATAGCGAAGCATGTCGAGTTGCTTCTTGGCCACGGGCCAGAGCTCACGCGCGGTCTGCCAGTCGCCACTGGCCCGGGCATAGTCCAGCAGCGTCGGAGCGAAGAAGGCCGAGTAGTCGAGAATGCTGCAATGGCCCCGGTAGGGCTTGGGCTCTTCGAACAAGCAGGCGGCCACCAACCCGTCCTCACGCGGAAACCCAGCAAAGAGATACAGGCAACGCTTGATCAGGCTGTAATTCTTGAACGTGTGATAATTCGTCAAGGCCTGAAGACGCAGGTCCCCGAGCCAGAGCCGGCGGTCGCGTTTGGGGCCATCTTCGAAGACGGTCTGCATGCAATCGCGCAGCGTGCGACGGCTGACGGCATCGAGCTGTTTCACGTCCTCGGGATACGCGGAATTCAGGGGTTCGACGGCGGATTTATCGGCGGACGTCACCGCCTCACAACGGATATCCGAGAACCGCACCTGAAACACCGGCGAAGTGTCGATCACGGTGATCTTAACGTAACGGAACGCATATCGGCGCGGGAGGCGAACCGTCGCAGGCAACACATCCAGATTGAGCGTCTCATCCTGCAACCACGCCCGACTGAGCTGGCCAGGATACGGATCGAACGGCTCGGCCAATTCTGCGGGGACTTCCGCAAAAACGAACTTCAGCCGCACCGGCGCATCCATCGCCTCGCCCACGAAATTCAAAGCAAACTGCAGATAGCCAACCAAGTGCTGGCCGAAATCGAGGATAAAGCTGTCTCCACGCTTGAGCGGCCTGTCATAGATGCTGCGAGCCTCACCCAGCGGGCGAATCTTCCAGCCCTGGAAGCCGTTCTTGTCGGCAACCGTGTCCACGACTTGCGTGGCCTGCCGCACCGTGCGTTTGAGCGCAGGTTTCAGGGATTCGGCGATTTCAACCCAGCGAGTGGTGTCATTGGCTTGAGACATGACATCCATCATCCCAAAAGACGAGGCCGCTGGAAAGTCGACGTATCAGAAAACGCCAAGGCCGCCAGATCCAATCAGGTCTTGGCGGCCTTGGCGTATCTTGGCGTACTCGGTGGTTCACTCTGAACCGGCTAGTTGCTCGTCGCCGCGGTGATGCCAATCAGGACCGGAACGCCACGGCGATGCTCTCCATAGAGCATATCAATGCTCTTGATCTCTACATCCGGACGGAGATTGTTCCACTGTTTGGAATACGCCACAGCCTGGAGGTTCTTGCCCTCATACGCCCGCACCCAGGCGATCTGCGCCCCGGGAATCGGCTTGGGCTGCTCCTGCCGACAGTCGTCGATGTCGATCTCGGCATAAATAGGGATGTTCACCGTCTGTCCATCGACGTATGTCACGGCATATCGCAGCATCTCGTAGCGTTTTTTCTCGCGAACCTCCCGGCTATCCCTGCGAGTATCCAAGCGGGCCGTATGGAGGAAGAAGAGCGCATCGGCCTTGCGGTTCACGGGGATGCCGCGAATCTCCTTGGCCAACTTGTTGGGAACACCCCGCCCATCGAGCATGATGACGGTCGGCACAGGGGAAGTGGCAAAGTCATAAACCATGAACGGCACGCCCGCGAATACTTGTCGGCCCGTGGGCATATCCTTGAAGGTCAACGCCTTGTCGCCAAACCAGCCGCGCTCGTCGCGATACTGATTGCACTGTTTGGAAATGTCGATCGGATCGTACTGCAGGCGGGTTCCCGCGATGATGCTCTTGCTCTCGGCAAACGGAGCCTTGAGATTGCGGAGAATCGTCGCCAGGATCGCCCGCTTCTTCACGAGATTTTCCGGGACCGACTCGTTGTCCTGGAACAGAACATTGCACAGGACCATGCCGCCGGTGCCGCGTGTGTATTGCATCATCGCGCCGATGTTCAGCATCGGCTTGACCGTCTTGTAGAACTCCGCCGAGCGTTTGGCCTTGATGCGGATGTTGTCCACGCCGATGACATCGGTCTGGCTGACCTTGTCCCACTCGGCCAGGTTGATGTGGAGATCCTTCACTTTCCGCGACGGAGCAATCGGGAAGGTCTGAACTTCATTGTTCGGCTGCGCCTTAAGAGCGACCGCGTCAGCCTTGCCGTCAAAGGTCAGCTCAACCTTCGTAATCAGGTTGTACATCGCATTGCCGATCCACTCGAATTCCACGATCTCCTGTTCCTTGGGGAACGAGAGCGTAAAGTCGTGCGGCGAGCCCTTGTGCAGGGGGATCGAGAAGATGTATTGCCACCCATCGGCCGACACAAACCCGTTGACCATGTTCAGTGGATTGTGGTCATTGCCGGCATCGTCATATGTGAAGTGCTTGGGCTCGGGGAACTTGGCAAAGGGAGCCACTTCGTCGTAATCGACGACGTAAGTGAAGACATCCGAAGCCAGGTACACATCCGACGTGAAGTCGTTAATGCGTTTGCCCGATTGCATGACCACATCCGCCGTCGTCAGACCCGCCGTCAGCGGATTGCGCACGGCCGGGAACATCACACGCTCCCTCCGGAACGGGCGGATCATGTGATCAACGCCAACGATCTTGTTGTAATCAGCCAGCCCCTGGGGCGTGAGATTATTGAAGAGAATCCAGCCACCCGCCTGGGTGAACTGCTGGACCTTGTCGAGATTACCAGCCAAGGCTTTCAGGTTGGCCTGCGACGCAGGAATAATCGCAATCTTCGGGCCATTGGAGGCCATCGCCTGCAGCGGATCGGACACCTGATTGTATTTCAGGCCCACCGCATCCAGGACCTTCACCAGTTGCTGCCCATCGGTAGTACAAAGCGTCACTTGGCGATGTTCCAGGCGATAACTGGCGGCATAGCTGATGAGATTGGATAGCAATTGCTGGGCCACGGCGTTCGTCGGCAACTTCTCAGCAACCGCCAATTGGCTCAGCAGTAAGAGCCCCTGCCCCACAGGAACCTCCGCCAGCGCCGTGTGGCTCAGGCGTTCATGGCATTGCACCAACGATTTGCCGCCCCGGGTGGGCTTAAGATAGGCATCGCGGTAGACGATCTGGTCATCACCCCACGTGAAAAAGTCCTTCTGCTGCAGGCCTCGGAAGACTGGGTGATCCAAGTCCTCGCCAAAGGCCGTGCGTCCCTCGTTATTCGCCGGCTCCATCTCCGCCGGCAGACCCTGATACTTCAACGGGTTCTTCTGCTCAAGAACAATGATGCTGCGTCCCGTCGAGGCATACGCCTGCAGCCGACTCGACGAACTTTCCGCAATACTGAGCGCATCCTTACCGATCAGGAGAACCTTGCCCGTATCGGGGAGGTTATTCAAGTCAGTCACGGGCGTGAATGCAATGGAGTTGTTCTTCAAATAGGTGCCAACCGTACCAGCCGGATCAAAGACCAGAAGACCGCTCGATTCGGTGGCGGGTTTGTTGGCAGTGTTGAGAATCGACACCGCCTTGCTGTCGCGGAAGACCTCCTTGCCCTTCACCGAGAGACTGAGCACCAGTTCCGCCTCCTGGCGGGCATCAACCTTGGGCATCTCTATCGCCAGCTCCAGATCCTGATGGCCGCCGGGCGCAATGCGATACTCCTGCGTGCCGCCAGCAACCTTCTGGCCATTCACCGTCATTGCCCACGTGAACGCGATGGAATCCTCGAATCGAGTATCATTGAAGATACGCAGCGTGCGATTCACCTTCTGACCCGAGCCAAACGTCCAATCCCATTGCCGGCAGAAGACCGCAATCGGCGCATTGGAACCATACTGGTCCATCGCCTCGTGCTGCCCCATCCAGAAATGCCACGCACTATACCCCGCCCAGCGATACCCTTCAGTGAGCATGCGATAGATAATGCCCGCCGCCCGCCGGCTCTGGGCTTTGCCTTGGAAGGTCTCTTCCCCGCCGAAGTACGAATAATCAAACGGATTGATGCCATTGGCGAAGTAGTCCTCCCCAAGGAACCGAGGCCGTTTCTGATCCCATACCCACCGTCCCCGGCCCCCCCCTTCCGGATTGCTTTCATACGCCATCGCTGGATATCGCGGGTAATCGCCAAAGACATAGTGATTCCCATGCACCGGCATCGAATTGTCTTTGTTGGCCCCCCCACCATCGGTCATGGTCGGCCGAGTCGGATCCACCGTCCGCACTGCATCGGAAACCTTCAAAACCTCCGCCTCGAACGGGTCCATTAGCCCGCCATGCAGGTTGATGCAGTTGATATACAGCCATTCATTTTCAATCGACCAGATCATCACGGAAGGGTGATTGCGCTCCCCCTTGACCTGAGCAACCATCTGGTCCTTCCAGTTGCGCATCAGATCCATCTTGACCTCGGATTCCTTCTTTAAATCCGGATCGTGTTCGACGGCGTTGTAGCCAATGGCTTCGCCGTCCAAGATGCCGGACCGGCGGACCACCACACCATTGCGATCGAAGAAATCGAGGGCATCCTCCGGGGCCAGCTCCTGCCATTTCACGCCCCAGAACCGCATCACCCGCTGATGAGTCTTCCGATAGAACTCCAGCCACTCCTGTGGATTCTTCGCCGTGAAGCAATCCGCCCACCCGTGCCAGACCACGCCATTGAGCTTGAAGTCCTTCCCATCGATGCTCCACTCGCGGAAGCCGAACGTCGTATCGACGGTATCGACAGCCTTGCCATCGATCTGCACCGCCGTGCGCAGCACATAGAGATTGGGCTCATCAGGCCACCAGAGCTTGGCATTCTCCCACTTGTCGGCCAGTTCGATCGTCTGCTCAGCCCCCCTACCGAGCGTAAATGACTTGGCCGGCAGAATCTTCTCCACCGCATTCGTCTTGGCGTTGATCGCCTGGCAGACCACCTGCCCTTTCATCTCCTTCTCGGTGGTATTCACCAGCGTGATCTCCGCCGCCAGTTCCTTGCGCGACACCGACGGCTTGCAGAAAACGTCCGCCGCCTTGACCGACCCCGCCACGACAAACTCGGGCGTCACCAGAATGCCCGATTGGAAGTGATTCCAGATCGGATAGGCCAGATCCGTGAACCCGCCATGCGAATACGAGATCGGCAGGTTAAACATCTTCCGCAGCTTCATCGGGTTCTTGGGATTATTGGTGAAGCCATACCAGGCATCGCGAATGCCCACCCAAACCTCGTTGACCCCAGGCTTGATCCCCTTCGTGACATCGATCTGGAAACGGGCAAACGGATTCTTATCGAACCCGCAATACACCCCGTTCACAAAAACGGTGGTATTGAGATTGTTCTGCGGAAACACCAGGTGAAACGATCGCCCCGCACAAGACTCCGGCACATTCACCCGCGTCCGATACCACACCCGATGGGCAAACAGCAAATCCGGCCGCAACGTATTCTTATCGCCCGGCACCTCAATGGCCGACCAGTAGCAATTCACAGGCAGCTGCGTAATCGGCTGAGCAACCTCCCCCGGCATCTGCTCGTCATCCCGGCAAATCTCCCAGATCCCTTTCAGTGGCACCGACACCCGCGCATCACCCGACGTCGGCTGCGGCACCTGAAACACGTTGCGTCCCGCCTCCATATCCCTCGGCGTGCGATACTCCGCATCCGGCTTGAACTTCGAATTCGGCGAAAACTGCCCCGGGTAAATACAAATGGCGTCCGACGCATACAAGACCTTCGCGGTTTTGCCCTTCTCGTCCTGCGTCTTGGCCAGTCGGATTTGCAGCTTATGCTCCCCCGGCGTCAGCTTCACCTGCCCCAGCTTCAGCCACGCCACTTCACACCAGAAATCCAGCTCCATCAAATCCGTCGTCAGTTCATTAGGACTGACCGTCGTCCACGCCCCTGCGTCCACGCGCCATTCAAATGGCGAACGCACAAACTCGAACCCAATGCGATTCCAAATCTCGAAACTGGACTCCGCCGACACCTTGAAGGCATAGTCGATCACAATGCCCTCAGCCGGCAGCTCCTTATCCACCTTGGCTGCATCGATGCTGATGTGAAGCCACTTTTCTCCGGAAAGAAATTCCTTATGCCCCCACCCCGCGACATTAGGCTTGAAATTGACACTGGCCGGCTGCTCGCCCTCCAGCCAAATAAATGCGGGTGACGCCGCCCGCGCATCCACCGCGAAGCAGACACACCACGCGACCAACAGCCATGTCCACAGGGAAACAATCCGACGAAGGTGCATGATCACTCCCGGTTTTGCTCCTCAAGGATAACCCACCCCCGCCAAAAACGAAAAAGCTCACGGACGGTAATCCGCGAGCTTCTTCGTACCTTTGCACCAACTCCCTGTTTAGCGGCGGCCCGCAGGGCCGGGCTCTCTCCTCCCCATCACCTCGCCACAGCCGCGCTAAACGTGTACGTCCCCGCCCCCACCTCGTACACCGCCGCCTTCTCCGTCATTCGAACAAACCGCACTCCCGCCGCTTCCTTCGCAGGCTTATCACCCTCGGTCACGCTCTGAGCATCCTGGGTCGGCACATACACCGTCGCCGTCGTATTGACCGGCACCGTGATCGTCCACGCGATCCGATCCCCCTCGATCTTCCAGTCGCTGCGGATCTGGCCATACAGCGACTCCAGCGACGCCCTGGCAGCCGTCAGATCCCCCACCGGCTGCGGCCTGAACACAATATGCTTAAACCCGGGCTTCATAACGTCCGGCTTGATCCCCGCCAGATATTCATAAAACCAGATTCCCAAATCGCCCACCAGCATCACATGGTTCCCCGAGTTCATCGCCGGGTCCGCCGTATCCCCATTCCACAATTCCCAGATCGTCGTCGCCCCACGCTGAACCATGTACCCCCAGCTCGGATACGTCTTCTGCGCCGCCAGCGTATACGCGACATCCGGCCGCCCATTGTCCGACAACACCCGCATCAACCACTGCCCGCCGATCAATCCCGTCCCCACGTGTCCTTTCCCCTCGGTCATGATCTTCTCAACCAGATTATTGAACACCCGCTCCCGATGCTCCCGCGGCACCAGATCAAACGCCAGCGGCAACACACTCGACGTCTGCGAGCCATTGTCATAGATTCCCGCCTCGGGCTTGAAATACTTCTTGTTGAACGCCGCCTTCATCCGGTCGCCCAATTCCTCAAACTCCTTGGCATCTTCGCCCTTGCCGAGCACCCGCGCATAATGGGCCATCAGCCGCAGGTCATAGAAGAAATACGCCGTCCCCAGGATCTCCCCCGCCGTCTTGCGATTCGGATCGCTCGAGTGGATCAAGCTCGGAGACTCCGGCGGCACGCACCAATCCCCATACGTATCCCGCGGCATCAAGTCATCCTTGATGTACTTCCGCATGTGCGCAATCCACTTCTTCATCGCGGCATAGCGATTCTCCAGGATCCGCACATCCGCATACTGATCGTACATCGTTCCTGGCGCGATGATGAACGTGCTCGGCCACGTGACATTGTCGTTGTAGAGCGTCCAATACGTCGGCGCCACATCCGGCACGCTCCCTGTCTCCTTCTGACTGTCCTCGATATCCTGCATCCACTTGGCATACAGCGACGCCACGCCGAACAAGTACGTTTCTCCCCTGCATTCCGCCGACCGATCCCCCAACCACGCCTGCCGCTCGTCCCGCTGCGGGCAATCCGTCGGAAAACTGCGATAGTTCCCTCGTGTCCCCCACACAATGTTCTTGTAGATCTTGTTGATCAATGGATTCGAACAAGCAAACTGTCCCGCCGGCTTCACATCGCTGTTCACCACCTTCCCCTCGAGGGCCGACAAACTTGGCTCCCCCGGGAATCCCCGCAACTCCACATACCGGAACCCATGATAGGTAAACCTCGGCTCCCACTGCTCCACCCCCTCCCCCTTGAGCGTATAAACATCCGTCACCTTCGCCCCGCGGATATTATCCAGATACAGCATCCCATCTTTCCGAAGCGTCTCCGCATGCCGCAGACTCACTTCCGTCCCCGCGGGCCCCTTCACCGTCAGTCGGCACCACCCCACCATGTTCTGCCCCATGTCGAACACAAACACACCCGGCTTCGGATTCGTCATCGCCACCGGCTTGATCGTCTCCGTCACCCGGATCGGCTCCAGCATCTGCGCCGCCAGTTTCCCCTCCGGCCCTTTTACGACCTGCACTCCCTGCCATTTCGAATCATCAAACCCCACCTTCGCCCACCCCACCTGTTCCAGTCGGGCATCGTACTCCTCTCCGTCATACTCATTATTCTCCCGGATCGGTCCGTCCGTCGTCAGCTTCCACGTCTCATCGCTGACCACGCGCGTCGTGCTCCCATCGCCATGCTCAATATCCAACTGCAGCAGCAGCTTCGGATAGCCGTACGTCGAAGTACCGATCGGCGCGGAGCGACGGGGAGCAAAATACCGCCCATTGCCCAGGATCACCCCCACCACATTCTCCCCGCGTTTGACCTGTTCCGTCACATCATACGTGACATAGAACGCCCGCTTCGGATACTCCGTCAGCCCCGGATCCAGCACATGATCCCCTACCTTCTGCCCATTCAGATACAGTTCATACAGCCCCAGCCCGCAGATATACGCCGTCGCTCGTCTAATCGATTGCTCTGCCGCGAACTCCTTCCGCAGCATCCGCGCCACCAGCCGCGTGTTATCCGGCATCCCCACCTTCCCCCAGGGCCCCATCCCATGCATCCCCAACTGCTTCGCCGCCACCCACGCTGAATCGTCAAACTTCCCCTTCTCCCATCCCGCCTGCGCATTCTGCGTCACCTTCCACTGGGGATCGCTGACAACCGTCATTCCTTCCCCCTGCTCGAATTCCACCTGAACTGCCGCGATCATCCCCGCCGGGTTGGCCGACTCCCCCAGGTTCCGAGCCTCCACCGCTACCACATTCGTCCCCGCGTGCAGATCACTCGTGATGTCGATCTCGAACATCTGCGAAAACGCGCTGCCCGACCCGGCCTGCCGACCGTTGGCAAACACGGTAAACCCATTATCCGCCGTCATCCGGCACACCGCCCGCTTGATCTTCCGCCCCTCCGGAATCGCAATCTCCCTTCGGAAATACCGCGACCCCACCGGCGCACTCGACTGCGGCTCCCCCTCGGGAAACCAGATCCAGTGCGCCTTATCCAGATACCCCACCGGCTCGCTTTCTTTATCCCCACTGTCCAGCCCGATCCACTTTCCCTTCCAATCCTCCGCCTTCAAGAGCCCCATCGACCACACCCCAACCTCGCTCCACCCCGACGCCGCCCCTTTCTGATCCCAGATCTGCACTTTCCAGAAGCACTGCATCCCGGATGTCAGCATCTTTCCCCCATATTCCACCTGCACACTCTGATCGGAGATCACCTTCCCCGAATCCCACAGATCCCCCTTCCCCGTATCCAGCAACTTCCGATCACTCGCCACCAGCACCCGATACGCCGTCTGCCCCTGCCCACGTGCCGCCGCATCCTTCCCCTCCATCCGCCAGCTCAACCGGGGCCTCGCCAGATCAATCCCCAGCGGATTGACCAGATACTCACATCGCAACCCCGCCACGCTGACCCCACCTGCTCCCCATGCCACCGATTCACCCGCCACCACACCACCCAGCGCCACCGCTACCATTACGATTTGCGAAATGAGTGCTTTCATGATCTTCCTATCCGATATGGCCCATCCCCCGCTTCACCACCCCCCC
>JBLNDH010000594.1:0-4454 GCA_050261455.1 Bacillota bacterium | reverse complement strand
GTTTGTGCGGGTCGGGGGGGCGTTATTGCACCCCCGCGGGGGGGGGGTGGGGCGGGCCTCGCGGGCGCGCGCCCCGCCCAGACCGGACCTTTACCGGATTTTACCCCGCCCAGGATGAACGATGTACCCACGAGCCAAGACGTTAAACCGCTCGGAGGTCGGGGTGAGAAGGCAAGATATGCGGAGCGATCGAGCCAAATCTGTTGTTTCACGCGGTGGAACGTATCGGGGATTCACGCTGCTGGAGATGCTGATCGTCGTGATGGCGCTAGGCATTCTCTGCGCGATTGTGCTTCCGAGATTCTCCAGCGCGTCGCACATTGCGAGGGAGAACTCGCTGAAGGATGACCTGCGCTATCTGCGTTCGCAGATTGCGCTGTTCAAGGCCCAGCATGGTGGCATCGCCCCGGGCTATCCCGATGGCGACATCCGTGCCATACCCAGCGCGGACGATTTTTATCGGCAGATGACCAACGCCAGCGATGTGCGCTGCCGCATCGGCACGCCGTCGGTTACCCATCAGTTTGGCCCGTACTTTGAGAAGATGCCGCAGAATCCGCTGAATGGAAAAGACACCGTCGTGGTCGTGCCCAATGACCAGCCGCTTTTGAAGGGAAAACCGGACGGCTCCACGGGCTGGATCTACAAGCCGCAGACGCTGGAGATCGTTCCCAACTTCCCTGGGGTGGATGCCGATGGGATGCGGTACATCGATTATTGATCGATCCACGAAGATCGCCGCCGATAGTGCCCGCGTGGCGATCGCGTCTTTCATCTCGCGAATCCGATCTCCATTTCCCAGGGGTGGCCGTGCCGATAACGCGCACTGCGATCTGGGATTCAAGCCGGTGCCCCACCTGCCCGAATATACAGATGGGCAAGATAGGCAAGCAGAAAGGATGTATCCATGACGACAACGCGGCTTTTGACAGTGATCGCGGTTCTGCAGGGGCTGATTCTGCTGGGGCAGTGGACCTCTTCGGGACCGGTAACGCCGGCGATGGCGCAGATTCCGGATGCGGGTGGGCAGCGGAACCAGATTATTGACGAATTGAAGGCGCTGAACGCGAAAGTGGACAGGCTCACCGAGGCGCTGAATTCCGGCAAGATCCAGATTCGCGTGGCCAAACAGGAAGATGAGAAGAAGTAGACGGATCGGCCGGGAGGAAAGGCTGGAAGGCATCGCGCGTTCCGCTTTGGGCGTCGTCGTTGGCGTAGTGCGTTTACGGAGTAGGTCATGTGCAATCGACCAATGAGCCTGCGGCGCGGCTTTACGCTGGCGGAGATTCTGGTGGTGGTGGTGATCCTGGGGATCGCCGGGGGCATCATCGTCCCCCAAATCGGAACGCGCGATGACCGACGAGCCCAGGCTGCGGCTCGTTCGCTGATCGCCGACCTGATCTATGCGCAAAACCTGGCGATTACGAGCCAGGACAACCACCTGGTGATGTTCTCGACGTCGGCGTCGCCGCAGCGGTACATGATTGTCAAATCGTCCGACATGTCGGTGGTGCAGCATCCGATGAACAGGACCCCGTATATCATCAATTTCGGGGCCAATGGCACGTCGGCGATGAAGAACATCACGCTGGTCTCAGCGAACATCAAGGGGACCTCAGGGTCCAGCTACACGACCATCGGGTTTGACGAGTTGGGAACGCCCCTGGCGCGTAGTAGCGCCGGAACCACGGAGCCGATGGCCAGTGGCGCCATTGTGGTCCGGTGCGGCCAGTTCAGCATGGAGATCGACATTGAGCCTTTCACGGGGCAGATCTCGGTGAAGGCCCTGTGATCGGAGTGTTGGGTGGGATGCGGAAGATCGTGGGGGCCTAGGGGGCATCCATCGAAAGCTGGGGATTACGGGACTGGCTCTGAGCGCCGGTCCCGCTTTGCAGTCGAGGCGGGGTTTCGGGACACCCTTCGGGATACCCATTGCATAGCACCAATCCAGGGGGTTCGTCGTCCATCCGCTGCGGGCATGGGCGTTGATGACGGCGTCGTGGGCCATCGTCTGGACCGGGCGCAGAGGCTGCATACTCACAAGACGAGTTTGCGGACGTGATGGGAAGGGCCGGTTGTTCCGGCTGGGTGGAGTTGAGGGGTATTTCGGGACCCATGTGGGTGGTCTGGGGAATCTGGAGAAACTGGAAAAGTTGCAGGTGGGGTGGACCGATCAGAAGGGTACAAGACGTATCCGGATCGCGAGCCTGCGGATGTGGGCGATAGCGGCCGGGGGCGCCGAGTGCCGTGCTGAGCGGCAGTTCCCCTAACGCGATGCTGAACGAAGGAGTGTTGGCGAGAGCGTTGCGACGGGGATCGGGTGAAGGTTCTTTCAAGGTCACATGCGCGGGCGATTCTCACCCGTGGGTGTGCGAGGAGATGTACTATGAGTCGATTGACCAAGACCGCCGGCCTTCTTTTTTTCGCCATTGCGTCCGTCTATCCGGGACAGGGGCTGTGGGCAGCATCGGAAAAGGAGGCAAAGTCGGCAAGTGGTAAGGCTTCTGCGGGGGATGTGCGTCTCCTGGATGAGACGGCAGGCCCGATAGGGGGGGCGACCACCAAACCGGCCGAAGGCCAGACGATCGGCAAGGAACAAGTCAACGTATCCGACGCCGGTACCGTCGAGATTCACGTCAATGAAGCCAGCCTGGTCGAAGTGCTGCGTATGCTCTCGCTGCAGTCGCAGCGGAACATCATCGCCAGCAAGGAAGTGCGCGGGACGGTAACGGCCAACCTGTACAACGTGACCATCCGCGAAGCCTTGGATGCGGTCCTGAAGGCCAACGGCTTTGCCTATCGCGAGAAGGGCAACTTCATCTATGTTTACACGGCCAAGGAACTGGCGGACATCGAGAAAGCCGAGCGGCAGATGGTCACGGAGGTCTTCCGTCTGCATTACACCCCGGCCGCCAATATCAGCAACATCATCAAGCCGGCGTTGAGCACGGACGGGCAGGTCTCCTTCACGACCGCTGCGATCACCGGCATTGAGAGCAGCAACAAGGAAGCCGGCGGCAATACGCACGCGAGCGAGGATGTTGTGGTCGTGCGTGACTATCCGGACAACATCGAGAAGGTCAAGAAGATCGTCAAGGAAGTAGATCGACGGCCGCAGCAGGTGTTGGTCGAAGCGACGATTGTTTCCGCACGCCTGAATGATGACAACAACCTGGGTGTGGATTTCAACATCCTGGGCGGTGTGGACTTCAACACGGTTCTGCATTCGAATGGGCAGATCACTGGAGCTAATCTGCCGGAGGGTGCAACCGGTTGGGACAACGTGAACAGCTGGGGCACGGGCAATACCTTCACGAAGGCATTGAACCCGGGTTTCAAGGTCGGCGTTGTGACCGATAACGTCTCGGTTTTCCTGAATGCCCTGGAATCCATCTCCGATACCGCCGTCCTGGCTAACCCGAAGGTCCTCACGCTCAACAAGCAGCGTGGCGAGGTCCTGGTCGGTCGCGAGGATGGTTACAAGACTTCGACCGTCACGGATACGACGACGGTCCAGACCGTTGAGTTCCTGAAAACCGGTACCCGCCTGATTTTCCGGCCTTTCATTGGCGACGACGGGTATATCCGCATGGAGATCCATCCGGAGGACTCGAGCGGCGGCCTGAAGAACGAACTGCCGTTCAAGACGACGGCGGAAATCACGACCAACGTGATGGTGAAGGATGGCCACACCATCGTCATCGGCGGTCTCTTCCGCGAAAGCAACGTCTCCAGCCGCGCTCAGGTGCCCGGCTTGGGCAGCCTGCCGGTGCTGGGGTTGTTGTTCCGCAATCAGCAGGACAGCACGATTCGCGAAGAACTGATCATCCTGCTTACGCCCCATGTTGTGAAGGATGAACGCGCGTACGCGAAGGCTTCGGAAGAGGAGCTGAAGGACATGGAACGGCTGCGCGTCGGCGTGCGTAACGGCATGATGCCCTGGGGTCGTGAGCGATTGGCCGAGGGTGCTTATGACAGCGCAGTCAAGGAGATGAACAAGCCGAATCCTGACACGAAGAAGGCGCTGTGGCATCTGAACTGCGCGACCAACCTGAATCCGAAGTTCCTCGAAGCCATCAAGATGAAGGAGAGCCTCACGGGGCGTGAGTTGACGAGCGTGGACAACAGCTCGATCCGAGGCTTCGTTCGGCAGCAGATCCTGAGCGAGCGGGCCGCCGGGCAGAACGACGCGCCGAAGGCTGAACCGGGTGATGCCAAGCCGGAGACCCCGGTGGCGCCGACGACCCGGCCTGTCGCGACTACCGAGGCGCAGCCGACGACAGCGGATGGTGCGGTCGCGTGCAAGAACGAGCCGCGCGTCACCAATGATACTGCCAGCGTTGTGGTGCCGACGCCGACAACCCAGCCGGTCGCGGTTTCCGAAGCCAAGCCGGAGACTGCTGATTCCGAGTCGCTGTTGGAGGATGAAGAAGAGGAAATGGAAGAGGAGCAGG
>JBLNDH010000593.1:0-6022 GCA_050261455.1 Bacillota bacterium | reverse complement strand
TAAGCACCGCCCACGTCCTTCGTCATCTTCCCGCTCCCTCGCCCGATGCTCCGGGCGAGGGTTGGAGTGTGGGAGTTCCGCGTAACACGCCCGTCGAAACCAATGGCGCTACAAACACTTTGTCCCTGGCCCTTATTCCTCGCCGCGATCTGCAGCAAAGGACAAAGGACCAGGGACAAAGGACGAATCACCCATTCGTCATTCGGATTTCGTCATTCGGCGACTTCCGCCATCGCCATCACCGCCTGCGGCGCTTCTTTCCCCGTCAGCACCTTATAAATCGTCCTCGCCATCACGCCCGCCCCCTTGGCGTTCGGATGCACCGTATCCGGCACCAGCTCCTTCTTCCCCTCCAGCGCCGCATACAAGTCAATCAGTTGAACATGCGACTCCTTGGCCACCTGCCGGACCCGCGGGATCACCTCGCCCTTGATCACCGCCTCGCGAATCCCCCAGTTCCCCGGAAACGCCGGCACCGGCAGGCACGCATACACCCGCACCGCCGGGTTCACCTTCCGGAACTGCCCGATCAAATCCTCGTAGTCCGCCACATACTCATCCTTGTACTTCCAGTTCTGAGGCTTCGTGTCATTCGTCCCCAGCTTGATAATCACTACGTCCGGCTTCCAATCCAGGGCCTGCTGATACTCCGACCGCTTCCAATAGGGCATATCACCCTTCTTGAGCAGCGTCGTGCCACTCACCCCGTAATTCCGCACCTCCCACTTCGGCCCCAGCATCCGCCCCAACTGCGCCGGATAATGATTCCGCTCCCGATCCTCCACCCCCGCCCCAAACGTAATGCTGTCCCCCACGCACGCAACCCGAATCGGCTCTTTATACGTCCCCACATTAATCGGCCCGTTCTCCCTCGTCCCATGCGCACACCCCACAAGCGCCACCAGCCACAACCCCACAATCACACGACTCAACTTCATGAACAACTCCTTCCGCAAAATGACTCTCCTCAAATTACCCCCGCCGCCCCCGCTCTTCCAGTGCCCGCCGCTGTCAACCCAACGCCGCAACCTCTCCTTCGCCGCCCACCCCATCAAAGGTCCAATAAAAAACGGGGCAGATCTCTCCGATCTGCCCCGCCCTTCATTCACGTTTCAACGGCGTTCACTCCGCCGGCTTCTGCTCCTTGGCCGATCCATCACTGCTCGGCTCCGCCGTCGCCAACGGGGTTCCCGGTGTCGAGGGCGCTCCCGGTGCCGGCGACTCCGGCGTCCCGCTCCCATTCCCCGCCTCCGCCTCCTCATGTTCCTCCGGACTCACCTTCGCCAACGCCACCAGCCGATCCCCTTCATCGATCTTGATCAGTCTCACCCCCTGCGCATTGCGACCTGTCTCGCGGATTTCCGCCACCCGCGTCCGCATCAGAATCCCCTTCTGCGTGATCAGCATCACCTCATCGGTGTCGTTCACCAGAATCATCCCCACCACGTCCCCATTACGCTCGTTGGCGTCGATGTTGATCACCCCGCGCGTACCACGCCCTTTCACCGGGTACTCTTCCAGCGGCGTCCGCTTGCCAAACCCGTTCACGCACGCCGTGAGCATCTTCCGATCGGTGTTGTCCCCGCCGGGCACTACCACCATGCTCACCACTTCATCCCCCTCCCGCTTGAAGCGAGCCCCCGTCACCCCCACCGCAGGCCGCCCCATCGCCCGCACATCCGCTTCCTCAAACCGGATCGCCAGCCCGCTTCGCGTCCCCAGCATCACATGATCCTTGCCGCTGGTGATCTCCACGCCAATCAACTCATCCCCCTCATCCAGCCCGATCGCAATGATCCCGCTTGCGCGAATGTTCGAGTACGCGCTCAGCGCCGTCTTCTTCACCCCACCCTTCTTCGTCGCGAACATCAAAAACTGCTCTTCCTGGTTGAAATCTTTCACCGCCAGCACATTCGCGATCTTCTCTCCTTCCTGGAACTCCAGCAGGTTCGCGACCGATCGCCCGGCACTGGTCCGCGACAACTCCGGCACATCGTACACCCGCCGTTCATACACCCGCCCCTGGTTCGTGAAGAACAGCAGGTGGTCGTGGGTGTTGGCCACGAACAGCAGTTCCACGAAGTCCCCGTCCCGCGACTCCGTCCCCTTGATCCCGCGCCCGCCTCGGCCCTGCGACCGATACGTATCCACCGGCAACCGCTTGATGTACCCCTCATGCGACACCGTCACCACGACATCTTCCTGGGGAATCAGGCTCTCCATGTTCATGTCGCTGACAGCGCCGCTGATCTCGGTCCGGCGATCGTCCCCGTACTTTTCCTTCATCTCGAAGGTATCCTCGCGGATGATGTCCATCACCAGCTTCTCATCCCGCAGGATCGCCTCGTACCCCTCGATCTCATCCACGACGCTCCGGTACTCGTTCACCAGCTTCTCGATTTCCAGCCCAACCAGCTGGATCAGCTGCAGCCGCCCGATCGCTTCCGCCTGCGCCTGCGACAGCGTCACCGGATGCAACGACGCCCTCTCCATCAGCGACTGCGGAATCTGCGGCGCATACGGATGATCCGGCGCAATCCGGAACGCCCGCACTCGCAACTTCTGAATCGCCTCTTCACGCGTCTTGCTCGAGCGGATCAGCTTCACGATCTCATCGATATCGCATACCGCGAAGATCAACCCTTCCAGGATGTGACCCCGCTGCTGCGCTTTCTTCAGCAAGTACCGCGTCCGCCGCGTGATCACTTCTTTCCGATGGGCGATGAAGTATTCGATCAGTTCCTTCAGCCCCAACGTCCGCGGCTGCCGATTCACCAGCGCAATATTGATCATGCTCACCGTGATCTGGCACGGCGTGTACTGATACAGCTGGTTGATCACCACGTTCGGATCCGCATCCCGCTTCAGATCCACCACGATCCGGCAGGCGTGCTCCCGGCCGCTGTGGTCATTCACATCCGAAATGTCCGTGATCAGGTCCTTCTTCACCGCCTCCGCAATGGACTCCACGATCGTCCGGCGGATCACCCCGTACGGGATCTCCTCAATCACGACGATCGGCTTGCCCCCCTTCTGCTCCTCCACCGCGATCTTCGCCCGCAACGTCAACCGGCCTCGACCGCTCCGGTACCCCTCCACGATCCCGTCCCGCCCACAGATGATCCCGCCCGTCGGGAAATCCGGCCCGGGCACAATCTTCAGCAGTTCCTGCAGGGAGACATCCGGCTCATCGATCACCCGCACGATCGCATTGCAGATCTCGCGAAGGTTGTGCGGCAGCAGGTTGCACGCCATCCCCACCGCAATCCCGGTGCTTCCATTCACCAGCAAATTCGGAAATTTGCTGGGAAGCACCGTCGGTTCCATCAATCGCTCATCGTAGTTCGGCTGGAAATCGACCGTATCCAGGTTCAGATCGGTCATCATCTCCATCGTCACCGCCGTCATGCGTGCTTCCGTGTAACGCATGGCCGCCGCCGGGTCGCCATCGCTGCTGCCGAAGTTCCCCTGCCCATCCACCAGCGGATGACGCATCGACCACTCCTGCGCCATACGCACCAACGTCGGATAAACCACCTGCTCCCCGTGCGGGTGGTAGTTACCGCTCGTATCGCCCGAAATCTTCGCGCACTTGATGTGCTTGGTTCGTGGCCCAAGGTTCAAGTCGTTCATGGCCACGAGAATGCGCCGCTGCGAAGGCTTCAGCCCATCCCGGACATCGGGCAACGCCCGGTCCATGATGGTGCTCATCGCATACGTCAAATAACTGTCTTGCAGCTCCCGATCGATCCGCAATTCCTCGATCCGATCAATCGGAGGAGTAGTCTCTGTCATAATCTTATCTCAATCCTGCTACAACAAGGCCATTGAATAGCGTCTTTTGCCCGGCCCATGGCCACATTCGCCTTGTCTTATCGGGGCCTTCTAATCAGCTGAATTCGGGCTAATAATTATATCGTCTTGGCCCCATGAAAGCGAACGCTGCAACCCCTTTCTCCACCACTTCTTAAGCACGACCGCCCGCTCGTCAAAACACCCCCGGGAAAGCCCCCATGCCCAATGAACCCCGAATGCCCAAACCCGGATGACGAACCGGCTCCCTGCAAAGGACAAGGGACCAAGGACTCCTGCATCATTAGGTCGTTCGGGCTCCTTAAACATTGGGGCTTAGCCATTCGGGCTTCCCAACGGAACTTCTTCAGACATTCTGGCTTTGCCATTCCCCATTGTTTGACTGCCTCTCCCCCGCCCGCTACGCTCACAGCGGGAGACATCCTATTGGAACTCGTATCCTCCACGACACCGACCCTCAACCCAGCTCCCGGCAGTCTCACGGAGCCACCCGCCGATAACGCGCTCCTCCGCACCTTCGTCCGCTGGCGCTGGCTCATCTTCACCCTCGTCGCCCTTCTCCAACTCTCCGCCTTCAACAATCATTGGCGCATCGGCCGCGATGGTGCGCTCTACCGCACCGTCGCCCACAGCCTTGTCACTGACCAAGGCTATACCTTCCGCGGCGAACGCGAAAACCACATTTTCCCCGGCCTTCCCCGACTCCTCGCGGCCATCGAAACCGTCTTTGGCCCCCAAGATCCCCTCCACCCCACCGCCTCCCTGGTCATCCTCCTGGCCATCGCCGCCCTGACCCTCGTCGTCATCTATCACCTCGTCAAAACCCTCTTCCCCCCTTGGATCGCCGTCTGCGTTACCACCGGCGTTGGCATCAACTACTCGTTCATGGAGCAGGCCCATGATTTCATGACCGACGTCCCCTTCCTCCTGGGCGTTTGCCTCACCCTCCTGGGCCTGGCCAAATTCAACCGCACCACCTCCATCCCCCGCCGCCTCCTCGCCCTGGGCCTCCTTCTCCTTGGCGCCATCCTCACCGTCTCCATGCGGCCCACCTTCTGGGCCCTGGCCCTGCCCTGCGTCCTCCTCTGCCTCATCGGTATGGTTCGCTCACGCCGCCGACTCTGGTACGCCGCCGGCATCCTCGCCCTCCTCGCCCTCCTCGCTCTCTGGTGGCTCCTCGATCCCCGTACCACCGGCTTCCACCCCCTGGCCGGCAAGTATGAGCGCATGGCCCTCGCCCGGCTCCACGACCTTGCCGCCATGCACGCCCACGGTGATTTCCTCCTTATCATCGAAAAGCATTTCCCCATCGGCATTCTTGGCGTCGAGCTCATCTTCCCCTTCGGCACCCTCTTCTTCCTCTCCACCGTCGCCTGGACGCTCATCCTCTTCCGCAAGTCTCCCCTCGTGAGCCTCTACATCCTTTCCACCATCCTCATGACCTTCATCATCGGGGCCAAGGCCCGCTATTACCTCATGGCCTTGCCCTTCATCCTCGTCACCTGGGCCCTCGCCGTACACTACACCGCCCACTGGTTCAAACGCTGGCGCCTCGGCCCCGAAATCCTGATGCTCCTCGGCCTCGGCGTCGCCACCGCGCCCAATGTCGTCCGTTGCATCGGCTTTGCGCTGGAACAGCACGGCATCGACTATCACGGCTCCCGGAAACCCTTCCTCGAGGTCTACCGCGACGGCTCCATGGCTCCTGTTTATCAAATCAGTCAGATCATCCGCCAATACGTCCCCGCCGGCCAACGCGTCCTCGGCATCGAAGATCGCATTACCACCTATCTCAGCGGCCGCTCCGTCTATCAACCCACCGCGATCATCCAACGCTCCCGTGTCCCCCAGTGGCGTCAACTCCTCCGCAAAGCCAAAGTTCACTACCTCGTCTTCGGCCCCGACCTCCAAAAAGAAGACCCCCTTCTCAACAAGCTCCTCACCCGCCAGGTCGTCGAGATCGACCAAGTCCTGTTCACCCAAGGCGGCATATCCCTCGCCCGCATCCGCATCCCCGATGGTCCCCCGCCCACCCGCGTCAGCCGCCATCCACGGGTCCATCCCCCCACCACGCGTCCCACCACCCGCCGCGTACGCCCCCACCCCCGCCGCGTCACCCCCATCCCCGCCACGGCTCCCGCCACCGCCCCCACTCGCCCCTGACAACCCCCTTGCCTCAGCCCCTTCTTTTCGCACTCCGGGAATTAGG
>JBLNDH010000592.1:0-4060 GCA_050261455.1 Bacillota bacterium | reverse complement strand
GGCGCCGATGCCGTGGACGTGCAGCAGGTCGGCCTGTCGCAATTCGGCGAGGGGCAGGAGGGTTGGTTTGTAGTATTTCAGATTGAGGAACGAAACGCGGCGGATGGGGATGTTGCCGATTTGATCCTGGGGTGGCAGGGTTTGCGATGAGCTGTGGATCCGGTTGAAACAGAGGACCTTGGTTTCCAGGCCGGCCTGGCGGCTGTGGCGGGCGAGGTCGAGGACGAATTTTTCGATGCCCCCGGTGCTTGGCCAGAAATCAGTGCAGATGTGCAGGATCCTCATGGGCGTATGCCGGGGCAGATCAGTCGAGGTTCGCTCCCTGGACGTGGGCAACGATTTCGGCGGCTTGGACGGCAGCCTGTTTGGCATCGTCGGGAATGAGATTGGTGCCGCGCATGATTCGCTGCTTGATGACCTTGGCGGGATGGCCGGCGACAACGGTCCAGGGGGGGACATCCTTGGTGACGACCGCGCGGGCGCCGATGACGGCGCCGTCGCCGATGGTCACGCCGGGGTGAATGAAGGCGCCGGCAGCGATCCAGACGTAGCTGCCGATGGTGGTCTTCATGCGGATGAGGGGATAGGTCGGGTCGGTATAGTCGTGGGTGCCGCCACAGACGTAGACGTCCTGGGAGATGACGGTGTGGTCGCCGATGCTCAGGCCGCCGAGGTTGTAGAGACTGGCCCGGGGCCCGACGATGCAATTGTGGCCGATCTCCAGGTCCCAGGGCATTTCGATCCAGGTGGTGCCGGACATACCGACCGAGCCGATTTTGGCGCCGAAGAGGCGGAGGATGGTGGTGCGGAGGATGGAGATTCGCCACCAGCAGATGCGCCAGAGGGTTCGCCAGACGATGGCCCAGATGAGGCGCATGACGTAGATGTGTTTGGGGTAAGGCCATCGCTCGCCATCGGTGGTATCGGCGCCGAAGCGGTCTCTGAAGGATTCCATGGGGTGTTCCTTGGTCCCACCATTGGGCTGGATGCCATTTGGCTTGGTGCCATTGGTGTTGTATTCGGGTGGGGGCAGGGCGGGGGCGGGTTGGGGCGGGGGCGGAGGCGGGGGGAGGAGGGCGCCGTTGGCGCCATGGAGCTTTCTGCTTTGCCGCCAGAGTTCGTCGAGTTTGACGGTAATCTGATGTTCGTAGACGGCGAGGATGATGCAGAGGTGGAAGCCGGCGCGTCCATCGAGGAAGCCAAAGCGCAGGAGGTACATGTAGATGAAGCGGGCGAGGGAGCGGAAGGGGACGCGGGGCCAGATTTTGTGCTTGATCCAGCGACGGCGTTCGATGGGGCCAGCCCAGAAGCCGTAGTTCATGGTGCCGCTGGTCATGGCCTTTTGGATGCGGAAGATCTCGCGGGCTTCGAGGGTGCTGTAGTGATTGTGCTTGGCGATGAAATGCTCGAGCCCGCGGCGGTCGATGTGCTGCATCTGGCCTTTGAGGTAGCCAATCTGCCCGGAGCAGATCATGTGTTCGTGGACTTCGCGTTCTTCGTAACGAGCCTTGCCGCGGCGGAAGAAGCGGAGGTTCCAGCTGGGGTAGTATCCGCAGTGGCGGATGCGTTTGCCCATGAAAAGCAGGTAGCGATTGACGTAGAAGGCGTCTTCGGGGCAGGTGTCCTGAGTGGCGATTCCGATCAGCTCATCGCGAAGCTCGGCGGTGATGGATTCATCGGCATCGAGGATGAAGACCCACCTGGCGGTGATGGGGAGGTTATCCAGACCCCAGTTTTTCTGGCGGGCGTAGCCTTCCCAGGGGTGGGAGACGAATTGGGCTGCGAACTGCTTGGCGATCTGTTCGGTGCGGTCGGTGGAGCCGGAGTCCAAGACGAAGACCTGCTCGGCCCAATCGGCCACACTGGCCAAAGTCACAGGAAGATTGATCTCTTCGTTCTTGGTGAGGATGAGAATTGCGATCGGTGCGCGTTCAGCCATCGTCTATTTCACCAAAAGCCCCGGCTTGAACCGTTATCCTCCCCTGGCGTTGTATCGGCCATGCTGAGTTGCGACAACACAACAAAGCCGAAATACGCGGAAGGAATGAATCCGGACGGGGATTCTAGCGGAAGGCGGGGTTGGGGTACAGGCGAGGCAAGAGGGAATCGCGGGGTGAATGAGGTTTTATTGGACTTGTGTGACGGGGCGGTGGGGTTTGCGTGCTGTGTCGGATGGGCGGCGGGAGTATGATGGCGGAGGAGCGAACACGCGATGCGCAATGCAGGTTACAGGACATTTTTGATGGCAGGCCTTCTGGTTGTGCATGGGTATGCCATGGGGGCTTGGGCGGCGGATGCATCGGAAGCGGTTCGGCAGGCGATCGTGCGTTTTGCCGATGCACTGAACGCGGGTGATGCGGCGCAATTGCGAGCCACGATCTGGACTGCAGAGGATAGCAAGGCTCAGGAACTGGGGCGGGACGCTTTGGTGGATCTGATTGTGGCGGAGAAACGGCTCGAGCGAGTGGCGGCGAATCGCTTCGGGGCTGAGGGCAAGCGGTTCCGATGCGGGTTTGACCTGATTTTCTCGGCGGAGGATCGCGAATCGGTGGCCAAGGCGTCGGTCGTGTTCGATGATCCGTCTATTGCCCGGGTGATCAAGCCGGGGGAGATCTGGACGTTGCGGGTGCGGCGCAGTGGGCAGCGGGATTGGCGTGTGGCGTTGGATATCATCGATTTCGATCTCGATGACCATCCGAACGAGCCATCGACCCCGAATGATTTATCGCTGCTGCGGATCGAACGACTGCGGTCGGCGGCGGAGGCGGTGAATCTCGTAGCGTCGCGGATTGAACAGGGGGAGACGGCCAGCGTGATGACGGCTGAATCTGAACTGCTGGAGCGATTGGCGAAGATCTCGGCGGACTTCCGCAGCAAACTGGAACGGCTGCCGGATCGGTACCAGGGGGGACGGGAGGGGCGGTAAAGAGATACAGTTTGAGCCGCAGATGAACGCGGATAGACGCAGATCAAACGCGCACGGGCGAGACGCCGCGTGCTACGTGTTTCTTTGCCACGGATGGGGCACAGATGCACACCGATGAAGTCGGGGGGACCCAGGGATGAATCCCTTGAATTCCCCACGGCGGCGCCGTGGGCTTTAGGAGCGGAAACAGTCTCTGAGCAGGTTCGGTTGGGGCGCGTCTGTTGCGCCGAACCCTCACCCCGGCCCTCTCCCGGAGTACCCAACTTTTTCGACGATTGAGATAAGCCTGTACAAAAGAAGCAGTTCGTCTCCAAACTTGCCTTGGGTTCCAAGCCAGGAGGCAAATCGTGGAAGACGAACTGTTCGAGGTACTGTACCCCTTGATCCAGCAGGAAGCCAAGCACCGCCCGCGGGCCCCGCGGGTCCAGTTCAGCGATGCCCACATCCTGGCGGTGGCGGGCTGGGCCGTGCTGCACGACCGGCCCATCTGCTGGGCCTGCTGCCGACGCCACTGGCACGGAACGCGGCTGGGGATGGACCTGCCCTCGCCGGCCACGATGAGCGTGCGGCTGCGGACCGTTTCGCTGCATCTGCTGTTGGAACAGGTGTTTTACCGCGTGCTGAGCGTCGTCGCCCTGGCGGGCTTTTGCCTGACGCGACGCCTGGACTCCAAGCCCCTGCCAGTGGGCGGGTTCTCCAAGGACCGCGACGCCCGCTGGGGCTATGCCACCGGCGGCAAGTACAAAGGTTACAAGCTCTTCGCGTGCTGGGGCCGCAGCCCGACGGCGCCGGAAGCGTTGCGGTTGGGACCGATGAACTGCTCGGACCCGGCGGGGGCCTGGCAGTTGATCGATCAATTGACGCGGCGTTACGGCGGCAGCGGCGGTTACCTGCTGGCC
Organism: Bacillota bacterium; assembly: GCA_050261455.1. Taxonomy (GTDB): domain Bacteria; phylum Planctomycetota; class Phycisphaerae; order Tepidisphaerales; family Tepidisphaeraceae; genus JAPLNB01. The sequence continues at coordinate 235 of JBLNDH010000592.1, read as the reverse complement.
GACGCGACCCACGACACCAATCCCCTGCACGCGTGGGCGGGGGCCGGCGGGTTCCAACTGGTGGCTCCCCGAAAGGAGCCGCGCGGCGGGCTGGGGCATCGGCCAAACCCGCCGCAGCGGCTGCGGAGCATCGAGCTGCTGGAAACGCCCATCCCGCCGGCCAGCGGGTTTGGGCCGGCCCTGTACCGGCAGCGGGGCCAGATCGAACGGGACTACGGCCAAATGGGCAGCTTCG
>JBLNDH010000591.1:0-11546 GCA_050261455.1 Bacillota bacterium | reverse complement strand
TGCTTGGTGTACCCCTACCGCTTCGCCGCTCCATTCACCCTTGTTCTGGACCGGGAGAACGCCCCTTCAAGGCATCGCTCAGAGCGGCTGGGACCGCTCTATGGCAATATCAGCATTGTCGTCGCGGGGATTGGTGGTCCTGTGGGCTTCATCATGCGAACAGGCCGCAAGACGATCCCCGGCAGGCGATATCGCGCCGGTGAAGCATGACATGGCTGTCGGACCGGCCGCTGCTTGGGATGGGTGGTGATGGATCGGATCACGTCGCCGAGCACCACCATCAATAACCAGAAATCTATCATCCCGGCCGGAAAAGTTCCCCCGCAAGACACGCTTTGTGCAACTCCTCAGGCAGCGTGCAGGCTCATTACAGGCGGGTCTCAGGGTCTCGGGAGTGCCAAGAACGGCTCTGGTGACCCCACCAGTGGCGTTTTGGATGGGTGGTGCGGCACACGAGACGCCCGGATATCAGCCTCCTCCGCTGGGTTTTCACTGGACGATTACGAGGGGCAGGAAGCACCAAACCGAAGGAGCCGCTCATGAAAATCGTGTTTAACGTCCATTTCTGTTTCGTCGGGATTCACTTGGGCGAGGTCATCGCCGCCGGAAACGCTGACGAAGCGGCGCATCTCCTGCTCCTGCGATACCCTGAAGCATCCATTATCCACATTGAGCCGCGCCGCAGCCGCCGCGTCTGATGTTGAACGCCAGTGCCCGACCCGTCGCCGCGCACCAATGCTTGTCGGGACGCACCAACCGCTCACCAGGGCATCCGGTGCCGCGGGTCGAGCCGTGACCGTCACGCTGCTGAAGTTGGCAGGTGAACGCACAGGTGCGAATCCCGGAATGCCTCTTGAATTCCGGTGGCATCCATGGCCCACATCATGGGGATGGTCGGCAACAGCGCCCCCAGAGCAGGGGCGAGGAGAACGTCTATGCCCGAGAACCGAGCCTACGAGGTCAATGCGGCTGCCCCCGGCATCATCGAGCGGGTCATCGGCCAGGGTCAGGTCATGGCCAGCCTTCGAGTCGCCCTGGAAGCCTGCTGGAACGACGGAACCCGTTTCCCCCATGCCCTGTTCGTCGGTCCTCCCGGCGTTGGCAAGTCCCTCTGCGCCCAAGTCATCGCCAAGGAAATGGGCAGCACGCTTCGCGAGACGCTCGCCCAGACCCTCACCAGCACAGCGGACCTGAACGCGCTGCTGCTGGAGGCCGGCGAGCGAGACGTTGTGTTCCTGGACGAATGCGATGAACTGGCCCCTTCGCTCCAGGTGCTCCTCTACCGCACCATCGCCGAGGGCAAGCTCTTTGTGCCCCGGAACGGCGCTGGCCGAACCCCGCCGCCGCTGCCCTTGGCCAACTTCACGCTGCTGCTGGCGTGCAACAATGAGTTTCGACTGGCCCGCCCTCTAACCGAGCGGCTGAAGCTGGTCTGTCGATTCGACTACTACTCCGAAGATGAGATCGCCCAGATTCTCCGCGAACGGGCGCACATGCTGGGATGGGCGGTGGAACCGCCGGTCTTCGCTGCCGTCGCCCAACTGGCCCGTGGCGTTCCCCGCCTGGCGCTGAGGCTGCTGGAATCCGCCAACCGCACCGCCCGCAGCGAGAACGATACGACCGTGACCCTGGAGCATTTCCGGCGAACCTGCCAGTTGGAGGGGCTGGACAGCGGCGGCCTGGATCGGACGGAACAGAAGTACCTCTCCATTCTCAGCGAGTCCAACGGCATGCCGGTGCGACTGGGGGTCATCGCGGATCGGCTGGGGCTGCCGCCGAGGACGATTTCAGCCGTGATCGAACCGTATCTCGTCCGGCAGGGGTTGATCCACCGCAGGGATGCCGGCCGCGAGCTTTCCGAGAAGGGCCGGGAATACCTGGCCAGAGCAGCAGCGGCACCGGAGCCGGGTGCTGCCTGATTGGTGCATAGGAGGTGTCCGATGAGCGTCAGAATAGTGTCTGAACCCGCCTTGAAGACCGTCGCCAGCGTTGCCGACACGGCGCGGCTGGTCGGGCTCTCGCGGGCACGGTTCTATCAACTCCAGAAGGCGGGCATCTTCCCTCCGCCGGTCTATGACCTTGCCACGCGGCGTCCGGTCTACACCGAGGAGCAGCAACAAGTCTGCCTGGAAGTCCGGCGGCGGAACTGCGGGTTGAATGGTCGCCCCATCCTCTTCTACAGCCGCCGTTCTGTGCCAGTGCCGCCTCCGGCGGTTCGGTGTCAGCGGCCCCCAGCCGCTCGTCGAAGTTCGCAGACACGGTCTTCGGCGTACCCGGAGATCGCCAGCGGCATCCGCGCCCTTGGTCTCCCGGCCACCGATGCCCAGGTCACCGCAGCGGTGGCGGCGGTGTACCCCGGCGGCATCGGCGGCATGAGCGAAGGCGAGGTCATCCGAGCAGTTTTCCTGAACCTCAGGCGTCAGAATTCGGCGGATAACGTGCGGAGATAATAGGCAATATCAGCCCAGTTAGGGGCAGGAGGTGGCCACATGCCGTCCAATTCCCGTCCACGAGCGCGTCAGAACTCGGGCGATAATGTTTTCGAGGGCATCTCGGTGCGACCGGATCAGGGATCTCTCCTCGCCCGCTTTCTCGCCGGGCACGATTTCTCGCCCCACACGCGGAAGGCGTTTGCTTTCGATCTGCGAAAATTCGCCGCGTGGTTCGCCACGGCCAACGCCGAGCCCTTCGACGTGAAGCGGGTGACGGTGCGGGATCTGGCTGACTTCCGCGACCACCTCCGCCGGGACCGTCAGCAGGCCGTCGCCAGCGTCAACCGGGCAATCGTCAGCCTTCGACGCTACCTCGGATGGCTGGTGGCTCAGGGCGTCATCGCTGCCAACCCTGGGGCTTCTGTGAAGGAACTGCGGCGGGTTCAACTGGCCCCCAAGGGCATGGACCGGACACAGGTGCGGCGGTTGCTTCGGGAGATCGAACTGCGAGGCGACGTTCGCGCCGCCGCGATCTTCAACGTCTTCCTCTATACCGGCTGCCGGGTCTCCGATCTGGTCCAACTTGAACTGGCAGACCTGATGCTTGGCGAGCGATACGGGACCGTGGTGTTTCGGTTCGGCAAGGGCGGGAAGCAGCGCTCGGTGCCTTTGTCTCTGCCCGCTCGTCGCGCCATTCAGGCATACATGGAAACCCGGCCGCCCGTCGAGTCAGCCAGGGTGTTTATCGGTGAACGCGGGCCGCTGACGGATCGAGGGGTCAGGGCATTGTGCGACAAGTACAGCGCGATCATCGGGACCGCCCTCCATCCGCACCTCTGCCGACATACCATGGCCCATCAATACCTTGAGAGCAACGGCAACGATCTTGTCGGCCTGGCCCAAATCCTCGGGCACGAATCGCTGAACACAACGGCGCGAACCGCCTCGGGGCTTCCCACCGTCCCGAGAGGTCAAACCAATCAAACATCGTCCTCATCCCCTTGATGGCGTCGGCGGCGGTCATTACGGCGATCTTCTTGTCGGTATGGGCACTGACGGGCGGGAGGCGAAATGGGCGACGGTCTGAGCCAGTTCGTCATAACCGATGAAAGCCAGAGGACAGTCGGCCATGGCTCGTTTCATCCGGTCCACCCGACTCCGCACCCCGTAGAGATGGGCGTAGCTGACTTGGCTCGGTGCCCGGCGCGTCTCGTATTCGAGGTATTCGTCAATTGCCTTGTGCAGCGTCAGGTTGTTCTGGACCATTCGTGGGGCGGGCTGAGCGACGGGGTTCACCGGTGGGGCGGGGATTGGGGCTGGTGGGGATTGTGGGGGGGCGGGGCAGTCGTTGAGGGCAGCACGGACGGCTTCATCAGTCCAACCTACTGCTCCTGACGCCACAAGCCGCTTCCAGGCGAGGATGAGTTTCGATGCCTTCAGTTCGGCGTCGGCGCGGTCCCTGCCGAAGTAGAAGCAGCGGGGTTGTCCGTTGGCGTCTTTGCCGATGTATTTCCGCCAGCCCGTGTACGATTTGGTTTGGCTCCACGACAGCTTCATGCCCACACACACAGGACATGAAGGGGCGAGTTTGTCCACCCTGGATCCTTGAAACAGGCTCACAACGGCCCCATATGTCTGAGGTTGCCTACCGCAGAATCTCAGAACGCTTCCGCTCCGCAGCCTCGATCACGGTCTGAAGCACTCGCTGGGCGGCATCGGGCTGATCGACATATTCAACTGGTGCTAAAAGCCACGGGTACTTACCCAGATCGCCAAACATCGCGTATGGCTGGTGCCCCCGCTCGATTATCGTGGCAACCGGCAATTCAATGTCTGGAACAATGGTGCGCAACTCATGTGGTATGCAGGCGGGGTCTGTGAGGTCCGCGATTACAAATCGGGACAGGTGCGCAATGGTCGCAACGGTCTCCGTGAAATCGCGGCTGTCGGGCCCAGCAAAGTCAAACAGCACCGGCAGGTAGTTGTGCTTCCGGAGCCCGTCCCGTACAGAATCAAGGATCGCCTTACGCTCAGGTCGGAAACGCCCAAGAATGAGAACCACTTTCGACGTGATGGTGTCGATAACGCGCCTCAGCTTCTCGTTGCGAATCAATAAGTACAGGAATTGGGCGACCTCTAAATCATCAACCGTTATCGTTGCACTTGCATTTGGCGGTGTAATAACCAAGTCCGATTGCTCCGCGCCGCGCAGGTCAACGTCCCAAACAGATGTGCCGTAGACGTGCGCGCCTGACAGTCGGGCATTTTGAAGGTTCGTTTCCACAATGCGAGCCTGACGAAGATTCGCTCGCACCAGTTTGGTGCCCGAGAGATTAGCCTTAAACAACCCCGCGCCTCGCAGGTCAACCTCCGTCAAATCCATACCCGCCAGGTCGGCTCTCGTCAGATTCGGCTGGATGTCGGGATTTGCTCGCCTCCAGTCGTTCCATGCAGCTACCCCTTCACGGATTTTCGAGATGTGTGTTGAGTCGCCCATAGATAGCTCCAGATTACAGTATAATGGCAGGTGTCGCCAAGCCCGAACGGGACTGCTGTTCGAATGATGCGAACTCTCGCTGCCTTCGCGGGCTTGTATCTCAGCCGGGCCGCGACGAACCGGCTTGAGTGGGTAGCGCACATGGCTGACGAAGAGCGAAGCAGAAAAACCTGGTTCAGTGCAAGTCGAAGCCTTTGGGGCGATTCGCGATGTCGTCAAATCCTTTGATTTGCTTATCGTGAATCAGGAAGGGCTGCAACGTAACGTGAGACGCGCACATGCTGCGAAACACTGTAATGTGCTTACCGATGTAGACTCCGAAGTCTGCCAGCCGAGCGCCCTTCATTTCGGCACGGATGTCGTGGAGTGACATGGTTTGATCGAGATGAGCGGCAAAATGATTACGGACATTTCGTAACTCAGCCTCCAAGGCTGAATCTCTGGCATCGATCCCGCCTTTTAGAACTGCGGCAGCCTCGGGCCTGTTTGTCAACAACAGTTCATCGTAGATGGTGTGCCCGTTTTGATCCTTTTCGTTGTAGAGGTTGTCGAGAAAATTGAAGGCGTCGAGCAAGATGAGGGCGATCAACCGCTCCTGAACGTCGTCAGTTGTGATGGCGGCGGCACATCTCCACTCAAAAGTCGTAAACTCAATAAGGCTTACTATACCGCAGTACCGTATCTGTCCTTGGTTGGGTACGAGGCTAACGGTATTTAGGCGAGTCATCCCGAGATCATCCGCAGATACATGCGGTCCCGCTCCGTTGCCAATGAGTCCATTGATGAGAGGAATGGCGGATGCGATCTCTGTGTGCAAATTCGGGGAGACTGGCGAGATTCCGAACGCGGACAAGTCGCTACAAACATCTTGCATGTCCCCGGCTAGAACATCGCCGACTGATTGATCGATGTCCGTCCAAAGCTCAATTACGTCTCCGAGCGCGATAGGTAGACGGTGACCAGCAAAACCATCGCGAATCTTGTCGAAGTATCCGCCAGAATGGGCGTCGTAGTCCCGCTTTAATTGGTCAAGGCGTTCCTCGACGTGACCACGGAAGTCCTTCTCCGCGCGGGTGGTATTCGGCAACCTGTTTTTCAATTGAGGTGCCATCTTCAGGAAGGAGTCGAGAGCAACCAATACTCCTCTCGCCAGAATTCGACGTCGGTGGTCGTCAGTCAGCCCATTTGCCAAATCACGGTAGATAAAGGCGCTGTTGCGTAGGTACTCGGTCTTCTCCGCGAGTTCCTTGGCTGTCATGTCTGGCTCCGTTAATTTGAAGGACTAGGCTTCGTAATGGCTGCACGCACCAGCGTCATTGTCGATAGTATCGTCATGTACTCTCGCGATTGATCTGTTCTTGGGCTATATCGATGGCTTTCTCGATTGAAAGCGCAAACGGTTCGGCAGGGCGGCCAATCGCCAGCCTCGGCTACCGGATTCCATACCGGATTTCCCCTCGAATCCGGTAGAAAACCACTCGTCTCAAAACGCCACCATCGACTCCTTTCAGAGTCGCCGGTTGCGATAAGTCTCTACCCTTTACAGACTTAGCGGAGAGAGGGGGAGGGGGGATTCGAACCCCCGTGACGGTTTAAGCCGCCAACAGCATTTCCCATCAATATGTTATCGAGGCGAGCAGTCACGCCACCCCGATCAAGCGGAGACAGACCTCACCCTGGTGCAGTAGCGGCTGTGTTTCGCTGTTACGAAGCAGCATCCGTGCGCGGCTTGCCATCCGAATAGCACCTGCCCTCTGGCTTCACATCGAAGATGCCCAGCGTCTTCAGTTCGATACGCCATTTCTTCAGCGCCTCAATAAGCGGATCGAAGAAGTCATCGCGGTCGTAATGGGCGAGCACACCGGCGATCTTGTGGGCGGCGTACATCCGGGCAATATCAGGGTTTCCCGTGACCCGCTTGATGGCGGTAATGCCGAACTTGCGGAGTTGTTTGAAGGTGACGTTCTTGATGCCCGACGCTTCGCGGGCCTCGTTGATGCTGTCACGGATGTTGTCGGTCTTGCCCCGCTTGAGCTTCCGGCCGTTCACGTTCACGAGCACCAGGTTCTCTGCGTTGTCACGGGCCATGTGCTTCCGCAGCAGTTCCCAAGTCTCTGGCCATAGGTAATGAAGCGTCCGAAAGTCGTTCTGGTGCGACGTCTTCTCGCGCTTGTGGCCGATGAACATCTCGCCGTTGATCTCGACGATCTCGCTCTTTTTCAGATTGGCGATGTCGATCTGGTTCATGCCGGTGTTCAAGCCCAGCAGAATGTACAACTGGCACCGCTCCGTCGCCGCCGCCAACAGCTTCTTCATCTCCTCCACATCGAACCGCTCGATGTGCCCCTTGGCATTGGCAAAGCAGAACAGGTCTTCAATCTTGGGCTTTCGGAAGCCGCAGACCTCCTCGCGGTCGGCCCAGTCGATCATGGCCTTGAAGGCCCGGCAATAATTGCCCGCCGTCCGCTCGCAGACGCCTCGATCCGGAGAGAGCCAGTAGTTCACGTATCGGACGTAATCCTCGCGCTTGAGGTCGAGAATGTTGATCGTCATGTCCCAGAACTTCAGCGAGCGTTCGAGCTTTCGGATATGACAGAGCAGCGTGTAGGGCTTCAGGCCGCGCCGCCCCAGCAGTCCCACCCGCGCCCGTTGAGCGGCCAGATACCGTTCCTTGAGATTGGCAAAGCTCAGGTACGGCTTGGCCTCGGCCTCATCCTCCTCCCCCGGCGGCAGGCTGATGACGACCCCCATTTCCTCCAATTGGGCAGCATCGGCCTCTCGGATGGCTTTCTGCCTCTCGGTTGGCCACACGGGCAGGACGCGACCCTTGCCGACAATGGGTTCCGCCAACTTCGCACGCTGCTTGGTTTCGGCCACGACCTTCTCCCAGCGCTGGTCGATGAGGATGGCGCTGAGCAGGGCTTCGCGGTGGTCCCGGCCGAGGTAGTGAGGAGTACGAACGCGTTGGCCCTTGTTCTTGCCCTTCTGGGCCAAATGGAAGCCGATGTAGGTCATGAACTGCTTGGCCGGCTCGCGCCAGAAGACGGCGGGCGGCTTCGACTCTTTCAGATGGGTGATGTCAGCGATAACTCGGATCATGGTGTCGTTGTCGGAGTCGCCAGGCGAGATCCGACAGGCGTACACACAGGACAAATTGTGGCTCGTCTGGCAAGGCTGAACTCATGGGATGTGGGCGATTGCACGCAGACGGGCGAGCCACGGTCCTACCAGCACTTTCGCCTTTTTTTACCAGCACTTTTGCGGTGTGACGGCGATTTCGAGCTTGGGCGAGAAATCGAAGGAGCGGCGCGGCGTTTCGACGGAAGTCGCAGCGAAATAAGGGGTTATGTCAGTCCAGAAACGACACAACCCCTCGCAGGGAGGGGTTGGAAATAATGGGCGCGGTAGGATTCGAACCTACGAAGGCAGAGCCACCAGATTTACAGTCTGGCCCGTTTGGCCACTTCGGTACACGCCCGAACTTAATAACGTGGGGCACGGCGATTCGTGCCCCACTTCAGATGTCTTAGTATAAGAAATGTTACCGCTTTGGCAAGAAACGCTACACTGTTTTCTTTGCCGATTCCACTACAACTCCTCCCCGCTACTGCGCATACCGCAACTGCATCTGGAAATCAGCCGCGTTGCCGCTCGAGCTATTCACCTTGATGTAACGATACGAGTTCCTCGTGATGGTCGTGCCGCCGATCCAGCCGGTTTGCTCAATAGGCGTCCCATTCTCATTGAAGAAGGTCACCTGATAATCCACATGCAGGTCCAGATCGGACGCCGACCGCACCGGCACGGTCACATACAGAATGCCGTTTTTCCGCTCCATAATCGGCATCGAAACGGCCGTGTGGTTGGCCAAATCCGCATCGGCGATGCTGACCTGCGGCGGCAGATACGGATCCGCCCGCCCTTCAATGGGCGCCTTCACGCACCCCGCCATCATGAGCATCATCAATCCCAGAATCCCATAACGCATAGTCGCTCCGATTATCCCGATCAACCAACCCACTGCTCAACATCTCCACCAACTCAGCTCTATGGCCGGGTCGTCGCCCGTTCCTCGGGGGTAGCCCGCGGCCCCAACCCCTTTTCGGTGGGTGCCGGTGCTGGTGTTGGCGCCGGCGTTGGCGTGCTAGCCCCCTGCTCCTTCGCGGGTGCCGGTGCTGGCTGACTCCACGTCGCTGCCATGCCATCCATCAGCTTACGGGCCAAAAACCGCGTGTACTTGTTCAACTGCCGCTTATCCAGCGGCGGATCCATATCCACCGCCGCCCGCGCCAGCGAATCGGCGCCTCGCGTATTCATCGCCTCGACCAGAATCCGAACCGACGGCCCCTGCGGCGTTTGCCGCGTGATCCGCGCCTGCACCTGGATCAACACGTCCGCATCCAACTGCTCGGCCATCTGCTGCATCGCCGCTTCTTTGCCATCTTGCAGATCCTTGATCTGCTGCTCGGTCAGTTTCTTCTGCGCCAACAGCGGCGACACCACCGACACCTGCCCATCCGCCGACATCCAGTCCGTCAGCAGCGTCTCCATCATCCCATAATCAATCGACTTGGCCGATACCTCGTCATATTCCCCAGGCCGCAGGTACTCCTGGGTCGTCTCCGTATACTCAGCCGGCCCACCCGACTGGAATTTGTCGCTGTTATCCCGGGTATGCTCGCCCTGAGGATCCCAATCGCGCACATACTCCTTCGTCTCGACGGTCACACTCCCCGTGGCCTTCCGCGTCCGTTCGACCGTCCGGACCGGCCCCGGATCGCCACCCGACGAGGGAATAATCTGTCCGTCCAGCGTCCGGTTCACATAAACCACCAGCCGAGGGCGCCCCACCTGCTTGTATATCTCCACAAACCGCCTGGCTTCCATGGGGGTGTCTACCAGCAACGGCTCATCCGCAAACGGCTGCGGCCCCCCCGCCATCGCCAACTCGGGCCCCTGCGGCGGCATCGGCTTCGGCGGATCATAGTCCCGCCTGACGGTGTCAAACCCAGGCGCTGGCGGGGCCACCCGCGGCACCGCCGGTGTGTTATCACGGCACCCCACCTGCATCGCCACCCCCACCATAGCGATGGACAAAACTCGACTTAACTGCAACACAGGGACCTCCTTAACGATTCGATCCCAAAAAGTCCGCTTTAACGAACGGCAGAGCCGTTCACCGCCCAAATCTCCGGGCCTTACAACGCTTAAGACACTCCATCCCCAAAAAGGATTGCCCGCGATCGCTCGCCATCTGGCCCTTTCGCGTGTCTAAGAGTGGGCAGAGGGTCCTCAGGTGTCAAGCGCACCGCCCTGGTCCCCAATGTTGATGAGGACCCCCGAATCGATTATCGTGACATCGTACTGCTAAGGAGCGATCTCATGTTGAATGGAGTTAAAGCTTTACTAGCACTTGGTTTGCTTGCTGCTGCCGCCGGATGCGCCAATGATAGGCCCCACGAATACGGCCGCGAACGCCCCCCCGTCGACAGCCTCGACAGCCGCGACGCCGGCCTGCAAAGTAAGGACGTCGTCTCCGCCTCCGATCGCATGGCCAGCGATTTGCTCGCTCTGGCCGAACTCCGCGTCAGCCCCCATCAGTGGACCATTGTGGTCGATCGCTTTGAGGATCGCACTCTCGATCGCACCTTCGCCACCAACTACGACATCTTCATCGAACGCCTCCGGACCAAGCTCTCCGAGCTTGGCCAAGGCCGTGTTCGCCTGATCGAAAACAAGGCCCGCTTCAACCAGCTCCGCAATCGCGAACTGGAGAGCGAGCGCGATGATTTCCAGCAGGGCAGCGGCAATCGTCCCGCCCCCGCACCCGTTCAGCCGGATTATTCTCTGTACGGCAAGGCCATGGACATGCCCAACCGCGGCACGAACTACTACCTGCTGCAGTTCGACCTGACCAACCTGCAAACGCGTGAACAGGTCTGGTCGCGTGCCTACGAGGTCAAGGTAGCCCGCTGAAGCGGCATCTGGTGCCCCGCGCCGGGTTCGGAGCAACGCGACGACCCGGATCGTTTTGCAGATGATAGACTGCTTTCAACCGCTTGGTTCTTCCATGTGGATTTCCATGCGTTCGACTCTCGCCTTCATCCTGTTGTTGACCTGTGTGGGCCTCCTCACCGGCTGCGCCTCCGCCGTCTCCAGCGGCCACAATACCGCCCTCGATAGCGTCGATCTGGTCTCCATGACCGACGACATGGCCATGAAAATCGTCGGCTCCCCCGCTGTCCAACAGGAACTCGCCCGCCACGGCAAGCTCCGGGTCGTGGTCCAGCCAGTCGAGAATCACATGGTCGCCGAGATCCTCCCTCGCGGCGCCGCCGAAGCCTTCACCGGCCGCCTTCGCGCCTTGCTCAGCGAAAAGGCCCCCGACAAATTCACCTGGCTCATGAACCGCGACGACTTCTACCGTCTGCGTCGCCGCGAACTGGATTTCGCCCTCGGCCCGGCGCCGGATTCCATCCAGCCCGAGTATGCCCTGGTGGCGAAATTCAACTCCCTCACCGACGAGGACGCCAATCATCGCAGCAGTTACTATCTCTGTGTCTACGAGCTGACCAATATCCAGAACCGCCAAAGCCTCTGGACAGGCACCTATGAGG